>NZ_JBLZFZ010000005.1:0-179208 GCF_050753385.1 Pantanalinema rosaneae CENA516 | reverse complement strand
AGATGTGTATAAGAGACAGTTCCCCCACCCTCCGAATCGCGATCGCCCACGACCCTGCTTTCAGTTTCTACTACGCCGATAATCTCGATTTATTGCAATCTCTGGGTGCTGAACTAATCTTCTGGAGCCCGTTACAGGATCGAGAATTGCCCGAAAACATTCAGGGGTTGTACTTCGGCGGTGGTTTTCCCGAAATGTTTGCGGCGACCTTAGCAGAGAACCTAGCGATTCAGGCAGCGGTACGATCGCAAATCCAAGCGGGTATGCCAACGTATGCGGAATGTGGTGGCTTGATGTATCTCTGTCAGCAACTGGTTGATTTCAATCAGAACACGTTTCCAATGGTGGGAATTCTGCCCACAACCGCCGTGATGGGGAAGCGATTAACTCTAGGATATCGCCACGCGATCGCTCAATACGACACGCCTTTAGTCACCAGTGGACAAACCATTTGGGGACATGAATTTCATCGATCTCACCTGACGATCGCACCCCCAGATCCCCTATTTCACATTTTTCCTTCATCGCTAAATCTGCGATCGTCTGACGTTCCCACTGCCCCCTCTCCTCATCCCCCGATCTATGAAGGCTGGTATCTACCCAACCTCCATGCCTCCTACATGCACCTGCATTGGGGAGCTTGCCCAGAGTTACCAACTCGGTTTCTTAACTATTGCCAGAATTGGAGCCAAACCGCGATCGAACATTAAGTAAATATTGTCAGCTTTACCTTAACTTACAGCAAGCTGATCTACTCAAAATAACTATTTAATGAATATGTTGGTGGTGTATTTTCTAATACTAACTTGGGTAGGAAGTGACTAATACTTCAGTGATTTTGCCGCGTCGTTCGGCTTTAGAATTAATTGCCCGAGCAGCGTAAATGGTGTGAATATGGAAATCTTGATAGAGTTCCCGCACAAAGGGACAGTCGGAATTAGAGAGCATGACTTTCACGCCCCGTCTGGCTAATTCGGCAAAGGTGTCGCGTAAGCGGATTTGATCGGCTGGAGTAAACGCATAGCGATTGTAAGCTGTAAAACTGCTGGTGGGGCTAATCGGATGATAGGGCGGATCGAAGTAAACGAAATCCTGCTTACTTGTCGCGTAATTTAAGATCGCTTCAAAGGGTGCAAAGGTAATATCCTGCGATCGCAGGGCAACAGAAGCGGCTTTCAGCAACACTGGATCATAAATGCCGGGATTTTTGTAGCGACCTAAGGGCACATTAAATTGTCCTTTAGAGTTCTCCCGATACAACCCATTAAAACAAGTCTTATTCAGATAAATTAGTCGAGCGGCTTTATCGATCGCAGATTCAGTACCCCGATCAAACTGATATAACTTCGCTTCACGATGCCGCGATCGTTGCTCATAATAATATTCTGGACAGTGGCGATCACGATGTTCCTTCAACCGACTGATCAACACATCGATGTGATCCCGGACGCAACAATACACGTTCACCAATTCCGCATTAATGTCCATTAACATAGCGCGGCGTGGTTGGAGATGGAAAAAGATGGCTCCACCACCGAGGAATGGCTCGTAATAAGTTGAGAATTGTTGAGGGAAATAGGACGAGTATTGCGAAATCAGGCGACCCTTTCCCCCTGCCCATTTGAGGAATGGACGTGGATTAATTGTTGGCAGAACATGAGCTTGCATTCCTTCATCATAAGGGCAATTCCTGCCAAAAAATCAATCTTTATTGCTTGATTTCGAGTTATTTTAGAAGGCGATCGAAGCGATCAAATTAATTAGAAAACCTGATCAATTCTACTAATAGAGTTAGCTCAACTGCAATTTCTTATACCATCACTAGATCTAGTGTTCTATCTCCGTCGTAACCTCGTTGCCGTCTTGGAGACTACTGAAACAATCACTCAGGAGCGATCGATTCAATGAGTTGTACTTTGTTTGCCCCTCACGGCGGATATGAATTAATCCAGCTTCGGCTAAGGTTCTAGAGTGATGACAAAACAGCGCCAGACTAATCCCCATCTGGTTGGCAATCTCTGACCCACTCAGTTCTCCTTGGGCGGCTAACAATTCGACAATCCGGAGCCGGGTTGGGTCAGCCAGGGCTGCAAAAATCTTGGCTCGGTACTCGGTGTCGGCTTTATGACTCGAATCGACCGAACTAATAGATTGATGATCAGAATGTTTAACCATAGAGAGTGACCAAACTAAAATGAGAGCCAGAATCCTACCTTTATCTTAGGCTGGGATAGATTGTAGTGAAATAGTTAAATAAGTACTTGACTGTCTAAACATGGCTGGCTATCCTGTAGTTAAATAGTTGCTTAACTACTAAATAACGCTACTCGCTTAGCAATCCCAGGAGTTTGGAGAATGGATCGCGATATACCCCTGCTATCTCCGGTTAAACTTGGTCGCTACGAATTGCCGAATCGTATGGTGATGGCTCCACTGACTCGGAATCGGGCTGGAGAGGGCTATGTGCCTGGAGAGCTAAATGTGACCTATTACACCCAACGTGCCTCGGCTGGGCTAATTATCACCGAAGCCAGTCAAATTTCACCGCAAGGTATGGGCTATCCCAGCACCCCTGGCATTTATTCGGCGGAACAAGTGGCTGGCTGGCAGCAAGTTACTGAGGCGGTTCATGCCCAGGGTGGACGCATTTTCTTACAACTCTGGCATGTTGGACGGATTTCCCATCCCTCGCTGCAACCGGACGGAGCGTTACCCGTGGCTCCCAGTGCGATCGCCCCGGCGGGTATGGCATCAACCTACACTGGGGAGCAACCATTTGTCACCCCCCGCGCTCTGGAAACCGAGGAAATTCCCGGTATTGTGGAGGATTATCGTCGAGCGGCAGCCAATGCTTTAGAAGCCGGATTTGATGGGGTCGAAATTCATGCTGCCAATGGTTATTTGCCGGATCAATTTCTGCAAGATAATACGAATCAGCGCACCGATCAGTATGGTGGCTCGATCGAAAATCGCACCCGCTTTTTGTTAGAAGTAGTCACGGCGGTCACGGATGTTTGGGGTAGCGATCGCGTCGGCGTTCGGTTAGCTCCTAGCGGCACGTTTAACGACATGGGAGACTCCAACCGCAAAGCGCTATTTACCTACGTGGTGCAACAACTTGATCGCTTTAATCTGGCTTACCTACATTTCGTCGAACCCCGAGCCGATGCGATCGCCTCCAGTCAAGCCGATCACCCCGATGCCCTCACCTGTCGGTATTTCCGCTCAGTCTACAGTGGCACGATTATGTCTGCCGGTGGCTACGATCGCGAATTAGCCAACGCCACGATCGCCGCAGGAGACGCAGATTTGATTGCCTTTGGCAGACTGTATATTGCGAATCCCGATCTGGTCGAACGGTTCGCGCTAGATGCACCGCTGAATCCCTACGATCGCTCTACCTTCTACGGCGGCACCGAGAAAGGCTACACCGACTACCCAACACTAGAACGCCAACCTGCTTAACTCAAATCTCTCGCGAGTGGGGCAATCCTTGGTGGTTGTCCCATTGTTGATTAAAACTCAAAATTTGAGGCTACAACGTATCGTGGTAAAGCTGCATCACATGGTTCCAGGCATCGGCGGCGGCTTCTGGTCTGTAGTCAGCGCGTTGATCGCAGCAAAAACCATGTCCGGCTGGATAGCGGAAAACCTGGTGATCAATTTGGTGCTGTTGCAGGGCGACCTCAATTTGATCAATCTGTGCCACTGGAATTAAGGGATCTTCAGTGCCAAAGAAGGCATAGAGTTTGCCGTGAATCTCGGCAGTGCGATCGAGCGTTGGTGCGCCACCCCCCGGAGTCATCGTGGCAATCCCGGCTCCATAAAAGGAGGCTGTTGCTTTCACATCGGGCAGAGTTGCAGCTAAATACACCACATGCCCGCCAAAACAAAAGCCGATCGTGCCAAATCCCCCTGCTTTCACATTCGTTCTGGATTTGAGATCGGCGATCGTCGCTTGGATATCACTCAATAACTCATTGGCTTTAGTTTGGTCTTTATGTTCCCGCCCTAGAACGGTATCCGCCTCACTGTAGCCAACCTCAAACCCAGGAGCAGTACGCTGAAAAATCGCTGGCGCGATCGCCACATATCCAGCTTTGGCAAGGCGTTCGGTCACCGATCGAATATGGGAATTCACCCCAAAGATTTCCTGAATCACGATGATACCCGGAAATGAACCTGCTCCAGTCGGTTCTGCCAGGTAAGCATCAATCTCTAAATCCCCATTTGTCACTTTGACCCATTCTGTCCGCATCGCTTGCTCTGTCATCGCCCTATCCTGACTACACCACTTCTGGTTATATCAGCCCCAGATCCATTCGTGAAGAGTAGCCCAGGCGATCTCCATGACTGGACTAATTTAATGCTTAAATAGGTTGGCAATCTTGGGCATGAGGAACAATGGTGCAACAGGCGATCCCCGATACTCCCCAACTATTTTCCGTACTGGGTCTACCCCTACATTTATTGGATGATTACACGGGCTGGCTGGTACGCCGAATACAGCAACGGCAAGGATGCCATGTTGTGACGCTAAATGCCGAAATGGCAATGCAGGCAGAACAAAATTCTCGGCTGGCAGCAGCAATTGAGCAGGCGGACTTGGTGATTCCCGATGGAGCCGGGGTCGTGTTTTACCTGAAACTGTATGGTAAACGAGCCGTTCGCTGTCCGGGAATTGAACTGGCAGAATCGCTCTTGCAACAAATGGGACTACGATCTGACTTAGGGACAGTCTTCTTCTATGGCGGTGCGCCTGGAGTGGCGGAAACGGCGGCTAAGATTTGGCAACAACGATCGCCCGGATTGCGGTTTGCCGGAGTGCAAAATGGTTTTCTGGCTCCAGAAGACCAACCTGCCTTTCAGCAACGCTTGAAAGACCTGCAACCCCAATTGATCCTGGTGGGATTAGGCGTACCCCGGCAGGAATTCTGGATCATGGAACACCGTCACCTTTGTCCGAATGCGATCTGGATCGGGGTGGGTGGCAGTTTCGATATCTGGGCGGGTGTGAAAGTTCGCGCTCCGGGTTGGCTACGGAACAATAATTTGGAATGGTTGTACCGGCTCTATCAAGAACCCTGGCGTTGGCGACGGATGTTGGCTCTACCCCATTTTGCGTGGCGATCGCTAGTCTATCGCTTGCGGGGGAAAGGATAGGGAGATAGGGAGATGGGGAGATGGGGAGAAACTGAGTTATGCCTCGCGATCGCCTAAAACGGGTGCGTCATCCTGAAGGTTCTGTGGTCTAATGAAGTGCGCTGGATTGCCAGTTGCTTGCAATATGAGTGCGTGATCACTGATTGGACTCTGGATGCGTATGGTCAGTAATCGTCGGGTCGCTGGTTCCGGGCAACATCGCCCTCGATCGTCACCAATACCAATGTCAGAAGTGGGTAGCACGACCGATCAAGGGGTGCCAACTTCAGGAACGGCGGCGATCGTCACACTGCAAAATGTCAGCAAGATCTATCCGAATGGCACGAAGGCGTTGATTAATGCCAATTTGGAGATTCAACGCGGTGAATTTCTGTTTATTACGGGGGCTTCTGGTTCTGGCAAGTCTACCTTACTGAAGCTGTTTTACGGAGCAGAACGAGCCACCACTGGAGAAGTTATTGTTGATGGTCAGGGGATCTCGTCGCTCAAGGGCGATCGTTTAGCCATGTTGCGGCGGCGGATTGGGGTGGTGTTTCAAGACTATAAATTAATTCCCCGCCGTACCGTATTGGAAAATATTGGCTTTGTCCTTTGGGCACAGGGCTTTCCTCGGCTGGAGATCGATCGCCGCTTGCAACCTGCACTCAAAATGGTGGGTTTACAACATAAAGCGGATTGTTTTCCTGAAGAACTATCGGGTGGGGAACAACAACGGGTCAGCATTGCCCGCGCGATCGTCAGCACTCCTCCCTTATTGCTGGCAGATGAACCCACTGGCAACCTGGATGCGGATAATTCCTGGCAGGTGATCAAGATTTTGAAGAAGCTGAACATGATCGGCATCACGATCATTGTCACAACCCACGATGAAACCCTAATTCGCCAGTCCAATCATCCAGTGCTGCAATTAATCAATGGTCATCTAGCCCAGCGTAAAGTGAGATAGGAGATTATTCCGATCGCTTGATGCGATCGATTTCCTGTTGTAGTTCTTCTAATTGGCGACGGAGGTTGTCTACTTCAGCTTGGGTAGTGCTGGATGTGGAGTTAGGCGATTGGGGGGGAGTCGTTGGGTCTGTGGGTTGCACCGGCACATCTACCGATCCTTCGGCTCCGGCGCGGCGATAGTTTCCCTGGCGAATTTGGCGGTAGTCCTCAGAACCCGACCATTCCCGTAAAAAGTGAACTCGTTCTACGGCAAAGGGATGGGTAAGAAACACACCAGCCGAAAGATCGTTGTACAGGAAGAATTTATAAATTTGGTTTAAGCCATCTTCATCTAAGCCCTGATAGCGTTCTGACTGCCGAATGAATTCATCCAGGCTAATTTCGTGGGCATGTTTGGTGCTACCACCCGCCATTTTCATCATCGTGTGCATGACGGGATTCAGATCATCGGTGACTAACAGCGCCGCGCGATCGGCAGAGAGTTCGGCTTTGCGTAACCACTCAAAAAATGCCATTAGTAGCCCCGTGGTAATCAGGGTACTTAAGCCAAAGGTTAAATCGGCTAACCCGGAAACCGCCTGAACCGTCCACATTGCCATTTGGATCAGGGTACTGTGCCCACACTTGATATGTCCCAGTTCATGGGCGATCACGGTTCGCAATTCGGTTTCATTCATCAAGTCCAGCAGCCCACTGTTAATCGTGATGCTGGGGTGGTCCTGCCCTAATGCCACCGCATTCACCAGGGGATTCTGGGAAATAAATAGATCGGGTTCAGGGTAAATATCTAAATCCCGTAAGCAGTCGCGGAATATTTGGTATACCGAAGCATACTGCCGAGGCCCAACCTGAATACTATTTCCCATCAAATAGACAAAGCGGGGACGCTCAGATAAGTATTCGACAAAGCGGCGGGCAACTAAGTCAAACCCTGGCACAGACCGCAGAGTTTCTTCTGCCTGACGATCGAGCGGGTGACGAAAGGCTTCACTAGAAATTCCGGTATAGGTTGGCATAATGACAAAAAATCGAGCGTAGAACGGGGAAATAAAAACCTGATTCCCTTCTTTTGTATCTTATGCGCCTGTTTCTTGGCAGGCTCTCGGTAATAATTTCGTCAATCCACCTGAACCCAGGCAACCTGTTAACCTCCTAAACCTCAATCCTGCCTTCTCCTGGAATGGCACTACGTCCCGAACCATTTTGCCCGCTTAGGTGGAATTCGTTTCTCTCTGTCTGTTTACCTCTAGTCAATCCCGTCAAGCTATCTCCTTGGTTGTGTGCGGAAAGACTCCCTCTAGCTCGATCGTGCTGGAGGGTTTTTTGTGAATTGGGATAACAAAATCGGGGTGAACCATTGCCCACCCCTAAAACTATCTCTGTTATTGAGTTATCAGGTTATTGAGTCGTTAGCACTTCCGACGGTAGTCGCTTGAAGGCAAGCCGTTCGTTTTCCACATCCACAAAAATCGTGTCATTTTCATGGAAGTCTCCTCGCAAAATGGATTTCGCGATCGCGGTTTCTAATTCGCGTTGAATGGCTCGCTTCAACGGTCGAGCGCCGAAGACCGGATCGTAGCCCACATCTGCCAGGAAGTCGATCGCGGCATCCGATAACTTCAGTGCCATCTTGCGATCGGCTAACCGCTTGCTCAACCGTTGCACCTGTAGTTGCACAATCTTCCGCAGTTCGGACTTTTGTAAGCCGTGGAAGATAATGATCTCATCAATCCGGTTGAGAAATTCCGGTCGGAAGCTGGTTCGCATCGCTTCCATGACACGGCTCCGCATTTCGTCATAGCGAGAGTCGTCACCGGCAACATCCAGAATGAATTGGGAACCGATATTGCTGGTCATGATGATCACTGAGTTCTTGAAGTCTACGGTATGCCCTTGAGCATCCGTCACCCGCCCATCATCGAGAATCTGCAACATGACGTTGAATACATCCGGATGGGCTTTCTCGATTTCATCAAACAGAATTACGGCATAGGGACGACGACGAATGGCTTCCGTCAGTTGTCCACCTTCGTCATAGCCAACGTACCCTGGAGGCGCACCAATTAACCGGGAAACGGTATGCTTCTCCATGTACTCAGACATATCAATCCGCACCATCGCTTCCTCGGTATCAAAGAGATACGCGGCTAATGCTTTTGCCAGTTCCGTTTTACCCACCCCAGTTGGGCCCAGGAAGATAAAGCTTGCAGTCGGACGATTGGGATCGGCTAACCCGGCTCGCGATCGCTGAATCGCATCAGCGACGGCAGTCACCGCTTCATCCTGACCCACCACACGCTGATGCAGTTCGGCTTCTAAATGCAAGAGTTTTTGCATCTCCGACTCCACCAGTTTGCTAATCGGAATTCCTGTCCACTTAGAAATGATCTCGGCAATGTCGGATTCGGTGACTTCTTCCCGCAACAGAGATTTACCGCTGGTTTGGGTTTCGGTTAACCGTTGTTCGGCTTCTTGCAGTTGGCGGTTCAAATTAGTCAGCTTGCCGTACTTCAATTCAGCCGCCCGATTCAAGTCGTAATCCCGTTCTGCCTGCTGAATTTCCACATTCACCCGATCGATCTCCTCCTTCAAGGATTGGATCTGGGTGATCTTGTCTTTTTCAGCCTGCCACTGGGCATTTAGCGTACTTTGTTCTTCTTTCAGATCGGCCAGTTCTTTCTCCAGTTTTTCCAGGCGATCGCGGGAAGCTGGATCGGTTTCCTTCTGGAGCGACAATTTTTCCATCTCCAGTTGCAGAATCTTGCGATCGGCTTCGTCTAATTCCTCTGGCTTAGAGGTAATTTCCATTTTCAGCTTCGCCGCCGCTTCGTCTACCAGATCGATCGCCTTGTCTGGTAGGAAGCGATCGCTGATGTACCGGGTGGATAGGGTTGCCGCCGCCACTAACGCACTATCGGAGATTTTTACCCCGTGGTGAACCTCATACCGCTCCTTCAGACCCCGCAGAATCGAGATCGTATCTTCAACGCTGGGCTGATCCACATAAACTTGTTGGAACCGCCGTTCCAGTGCCGCATCTTTCTCAATGTACTTGCGGTATTCATCCAACGTGGTCGCACCAATACACCGCAGTTCGCCCCGCGCCAGCATAGGCTTCAACAGGTTGCCTGCATCCATTGCCCCCTGAGTGGCTCCCGCTCCAACGACGGTATGAATTTCATCAATGAAGAGGATAATTTGACCCTTGGAGTCGGTAACTTCTTTGAGGACAGCTTTTAACCGTTCCTCAAACTCACCGCGATACTTGGCTCCGGCGATTAATGCCCCCATATCCAGGGCAATCAGTTTGCGATCCTTCAGCGATTGTGGCACATCACCACTGACAATCCGTTGTGCCAGCCCTTCAGCGATCGCCGTTTTGCCCACCCCCGGCTCACCAATCAGTACCGGATTATTTTTTGTCCGGCGAGATAGAATTTGAATCGTGCGGCGGATTTCGTCATCTCGACCAATCACAGGGTCAAGTTTGCCTTCCTCAGCGAATTGCGTCAGATCTCGCCCATATTTCTCTAAAGACTCGTATTTCCCCTCAGGATTCTGATCTGTCACTTTTTGGCTTCCTCGAATCTGGTCGATCGTTGCTTTGAGCTTAGCTTCATCTAGTCTAAATTCAGTGAACAGTCCTCTACCAAATCGCTCGTCTTTGTCATACGCCAGCAAAAAATGTTCGACCGAAATAAATTCGTCGTTGTATTGTTTCCGCAGGGCATCGGCGCGATCGAGTAATGTGTCTAAGCTGCGTCCCATATAGACCGAACTGCCACTTCCCGAGATCTTCGGCTGGCGGGCAATAAAGGCTTCGGTATAGTCACGTACCCGTTGAACACTAATGTTTAATTTATTGAACACACTGACGGCAATCCCCTCTTGTTCGAGCAGGGCTTTCATCAGATGTTCAGTTTCAATTTGTTGTTGTTGAACCTGTCTAACAATATCTGTAGTTCTAACAATGGCTTCCCAGGCTTTCTCCGTCATTTGGGATTGGTTTGGCTGCATAACTCCCCCTGGATGATTAAATTTCCGCTATCGCCATTGTAAGGAAGTTAGCAGGATGACAGAGATCGGTATTCCCACCTTCAGAGATCGGTATTGCCGTCTCTGAGAGATCAGTTAGCGCGATCGCGAGCCGCAAAGGATACCAAAATCGGCGATCGTGCCTGTAGCGGGCATCAGCGTTGGTTCGGAATTACTACTGAAAACGATGCCGATCGCGATCGTTGATCAATCACTCAATAAAAGCTCAGAAAAGTTACTGAGAATGGAGAAAAAATGGCTTAATCTTAGCTTTAAACTTTCCGTATCCGTTGTGAATCTTTTAGGTATTTCTCCAGTTAGTTCATCTAAAAAATTCATTTTTTCAAAAAATTAAGCCTCATTACATATCTCTTTAAAACCCGTCCGTATAGCGACGTAAAAAAGCAAAAACTCGTCAAATTATAGTCTGAATAAAATCAGGAAACCTACTCAGGTCAACAATCTCTGACATCTCCTTTAATAGGGTTATCGATTAAAGGAGACACTCAAATGTTCGGCAAAGGTCAATCTCAAAACGCTGCTAATGGTCTATCTACTGCAATGAGTAATGGTGGTGTTATTCTACCAGCACACTTAGGAGTTCAATCAGATTTGTCGGTTCCACTCTATCAATCTGGTGCGAAATCTTCTAGTGTTGACTCAATGGTTGGTGGCACAACTCCTTTGATGACTGAATCTTCTTGGCAAGAAGATGTAAACACCTTTGTGGCATCCTATGACTACTCTGGTTACGGTGGTTACGGTGGAGTTGTCGAACCGACTCCTGAACCCGAACCCATCGTGCGCCGCTACAACCAGGGGATTGGCAATGGAGCGGAAGGTGGCGATCCTGGTAAGTCCCAACCTCATGGCGGTAGCAATGATGAGGGTGGCAGACAACCCGGAGAACGCTGGTTCCCGAAGCTGTTCTAAGCCATTGGCAAAACACTCTAAATCCGCTTAGAACATCACTTCTAGCATCTACCTTTCATTTATGTCAGAACTAGTCAGGAGCCAGGTTGCTTACTGTTAGTCCAAAGGTCTAATTGGATTAACACCTTATATGGCTCCTGGCTTCCTATTGTTTAAAGGCACAAAAACTCTAGGATGAGGCATAGCGCGGCTTGCTGCAACCAAAAGGACAGTGATTTGATTGGCTCCACTACGGATTTTATATTTAGCATAGTTAGCGCTTCAGGAATGCTAATTTGAACCGGTGTAGTCACCTATTCGGCATCATTTCATCTGAAGGATTTTTCTCCTGCGACTAATATTTTTTGTCACTATTCTGACTGAAAAATTGCCGAATCTGGAAGCCAACTTGCAGAATGATGAATGCCGATCGCTGTAGTGATTTGAAATACTAAAGTAGCATTGGATTTTGGCTTCCCTTCATCATTCTGCTACCGCAATTTCTCCTGGCTGTTCCTTGTCATTAAGCCATTAATTTATCTTTCTCAGCCAATTAAATATTTGGATGTGAGCGGCTTTAACCGATCAGGCTGACTCAATATCCAGCCCCCAAATCCCTTTTCCTAGATGGAGTGCTACTCATGACACCGATCGCCCCTACAAACCCTACAACCGCATCGGAAAAATTGCCCTTAATCAATCCCGTAGCTTACCCCGAAGTGACCCAGCAACTTTCGGAGAATGTCATTCTTACCACTGTGGATGATCTGTATAACTGGGCAAAGATGTCCAGTTTATATCCTCTGATGTATGGGACTGCCTGTTGTTTCATCGAATTCAGTGCCATGTTAGGGGCGCGGTTTGACCTGGAACGGTTCAGCATGTTCCCCCGCATGACTCCACGGCAAGCTGACCTATTAATTACGGCTGGCACCATTACGATGAAATATGCTCCCGCCCTAGTACGTCTGTATGAGCAAATGCCAGAACCCAAGTATGTGATGGCAATGGGCGCTTGCACAATTACCGGGGGAATGTTTAGTGCTGATTCTCCCAGTGCAGTACGCGGGGTTGATAAGCTGATCCCAGTCGATGTGTATCTACCGGGATGTCCGCCCCGCCCCGAGGCGATTTTGGATGCGATCGTCAAATTACGGAAAAAGATTGCGAATGAAACTTTGCTAGAGCGATCGCAGACCGAGCAAACCCATCGCTACTATAGTCGTTTACATCCGATGGTTGCCGTACCCACGGTACATGATGGTAAATATCTGGAACGTGTAGAACAACCAACGTCGGTTGAGCCACTAACGTCAGGGCAGCACCTACCCTTCTCAGCCATCGGGCAGCATAACTTGGGTAAACCGCTCTTGCCCTAGCCCTCTCCCAAGGAGAAAGGCAACCAGAGCCGTCCGAAAACCCTTCTCCCTGGAGAGAAGGGTTGGGATAACGGAAATTTAGTTTCCCATCGGGTCAATTTATCCAAATTCTATCGACCAAATTTGTGTCTAGACAATATTGCAAATCATTGCAAACTATGAATTTTTACTGATTTTTAACTTAATTGTCAGTTTTATCCCTACTTAAAAGACCCAAATTTGCCTCCCTAGATTACTCCTATACAGGAGAAGGTTGGTTTATAAAGAAATAATCAGCATTTCATTGACATCAGGTGACAGGACACGATACATCATGATCCAATCGTTACCGTCAGCAGATGATAATGCGAAGTTTTCTTAAGTTTGCGGTTGTTCAGTGTGAGGAGGGGTGACATGGATGCCAATTTGATCGTATCCAACATCCTGAATCCACCCATTCTGTTCTTTTTCTTAGGGATGACTGCCGTTTTGGTGAAGTCTGATCTAGAAATCCCACCTCCAGTGCCAAAACTCTTTTCGCTGTACCTTCTCTTGTCGATCGGGTTTAAGGGTGGAGTCGAACTGGTTAAAAGCGGTGTCACTCAGGAAGTTGTTCTCACTATTGCGGCAGCCATGCTCATGGCATGTTTAGTGCCGATTTACACCTTTTTTATCCTGAAACTGAAATTAGATACCTACGATGCGGCGGCGATCGCGGCAACCTATGGTTCCATTAGTGCCGTAACGTTCATTACCGCCAGTGCCTTTCTCAATGAACTGGGGATGGCATTTGATGGTTACATGGTGGCAGCGCTAGCATTGATGGAGTCACCGGCAATTATTGTGGGATTAATCTTGGTCAATCTATTTACCTCTGATCAAGGGGAGCGGGATTTTTCTTGGCCTGAAGTTTTGAAAGAAGCCTTTCTGAATAGCTCTGTGTTCCTACTAGTGGGCAGTCTGCTGATCGGCGTACTGACTGGAGAACACGGCTGGGAAGTCCTATCTCCGTTTACCCAAAGCATGTTCTACGGAGTTCTCACCTTTTTTCTGTTGGATATGGGGCTAGTGGCTGCCCGAAGGATTAAAGACTTACAAAAAACTGGGGCTTTTCTGATCTCTTTTGCCATACTGATTCCAATACTAAATGCTGGGATTGGATTACTGCTCGCGAAGTTTATTGGCATGTCTCAGGGAAATGCTTTGTTATTTGCCGTGTTATCTGCCAGCGCTTCCTATATCGCTGTTCCAGCGGCGATGCGATTAACTGTGCCTGAAGCTAATCCTAGCTTGTATGTTTCTACGGCTTTGGCAGTCACCTTTCCGTTCAATATCATCGTGGGAATTCCACTTTACTTGTACGGAATTAATTTACTGTGGGGGTAATCCAATATGCACCTCGTTAAAAAGATAGAAATTATTGCGAATTCATTTGAACTGAGCAAGATTTTGGATGGCTTGGATCACGCAGGCGTTCATGGTCATGCTGTGATTCGTAATGTTTCTGGTAAAGGCTTACGCGGAGACGCAACCGAAGATTTAGACATGACCATGTTGGATAACGTCTATATCATCGCGTTTTGTATGCCAGAACAGATTAAACCTGTGATAGAGCATATTAGACCACTACTGAATAAGTTCGGCGGAACCTGTTACATTTCAGATGTTATGGAGATTCGATCGGTCAAATGTATTGCCTCACTCTGACCGAGTAAAGAGTGAAAAATGAAAATTAAAAATAGCAACTATTCGTTCAATTTTTAATTTTGCATTTCTAATTCTTTGTAAAGATCAATCTTGTTGGTTATATCAGGGCAAGTTGAGGTAAAAAACTTGCCCTGATCACTGTGATCGGTGGTTAGAGCAATACCAAACGCAGTTTTTAGAAGATAGGAGAGTGGATATGAGCCAGGGGCAAAATTTTGTTGGACGGCGAGCCTTTTTACAGCTAGGAGCGATCGGCGGAATTGGCTTAGGTATGACTGCTCGTGACTATTTCTGGCAAACCAAAGTAGCGCAAGCTGCCGAATCACAACCGGATCTAAGCCCAGATGCCGCATTGCAAAAATTAATGGAGGGGAATCAACGGTTTGTCCAGCAGCAAGTACAACATCCCCATCAATCCCATAGTCGCTTACTAGAAGTGGCTCAGGCACAGCACCCCTTTGCCACGATTCTGAGTTGTGCCGATTCCCGTGTACCGGCTGAAGTTCTATTTGATCAGGGGATTGGCGATATTTTTGATGTCCGCGTGGCTGGAAATATTGCCTCTCCCGAAGCGATCGGCAGCGTGGAATATGCGGTGGCATTGTTAAGTAGTCCCTTACTCATGGTTCTGGGTCATGAGCGGTGTGGAGCCGTGACGGCGGCGGTGCAGAAAGAAGCACTACCCGGCGATATCAGTACCTTTGTCAAGGCAATTCAACCTGCCCTGACTGGACGGGAAGAACCAACACCCGAAGGGATCGATCGCGCCGTCACCGCTAATGTGCATTATCAAATCGAGCAGTTGCAGCGATCGACTTTAGTTTCGGAGCGGCTTAAATCTGGCAAGTTGAAAGTGGTGGGTGGGCGTTACGACCTGGATACGGGAACCGTGACCCTGCTTTGAACTGAAGGGTTCGCCCGATCGGAGGTAGCAGGAGGAATCGGTCTGAGGGAGGATGTAGTGTTGTATTACCTGTATTACAAAGTCTGAGGGTGTTCAGGTAATCCGCTCTGCCGATACCGTTTTGCTCGTCCTGTATCCGTTCTTCATGAAGCATCTACCTGCAAAATCCCGACTGCTGACCGAAGTTCGGGAGAGTTTGATTCTGGCGCTACCTCTGGCAGGAGCGCAACTTGCCCAATCGGCAACTGGATTTGTCGATACGGTTATGATGGGCATTTTGGGCAGTGCCACGATCGCGGCGGGAGGGCTGGGAGCCATTACCTTTAATGGTTTGGTGTTAGTGACCAGTGCGATTCTGTCGGCGGTCAGTCCCCTAGTGGCTGAAGCCTATGGGTCTGGCAATCGCCACCGAGCTGCCCAAGTGACTCGCCAGGGCTTATGGTTAGCGGTAATCATGACCATTCCCCTGATGGTGATTCTCTGGAATGGTAATGCCTTGCTGCAAGGGCTGGGGCAAGCTCCGGCAACGGCGAGGCTGGCTGAATCGTATTTACGGTCGATCGTTTGGGGCTGTTTTCCGGCACTGGCGTTTGCCGTGTTGCGAAGCTTTGTATCAGCGTTATCCCAACCGCGACCGATTATGGTGATTGTAGTTGGCGGCACTTTACTGAATATTGGTGGCAACTATGTCCTGATCTTTGGCAAATTTGGGTTGCCAGCTTTAGGATTGGCTGGAATTGGCTGGGCAAGTACCCTGTCCTTGTGGAGTATGTTTCTGGCATTGACGGGCTACATGGTTTGGAATTCCACTCTCCGCTCTTATCGAGTGTTTCACCAATTGTTCCGATTTCAGGGCAAACTGATGCGGGAACTGTTGCGCGTCGGCTTACCGATCGGTGGTTTGGTCATGGTGGAAGCGGGACTATTTACGATTACTACCTTTCTGATGGGACAGTTGGGCACCGTGACGTTAGCCGCCCACCAAGTTGCCCTACAAACGGCAGCGATTACCTTTACGGGAGCCTTGGGGGTTTCCTTTGCTACTACGGTGCGGGTGGGACAACTGGGCGGACAGGGAGATACCCGGGGTATGCGGTTAGCGGGATTGGTGGGGATTGGGTTAGGGGGTGCTTTTATGGCGCTGATGGGGATACTGTTTTGGGCGATTCCCGATCGCATTGTGGCGCTGTATTTGGATGTCCATGATCCTGCTAACCAAGCCGTAATTAGTCTGGCCAAGCAGTTATTAGGCGTAGCGGCGGTATTCCAAATTGTTGATGGGTTGCAAGTGACGGCGGCGGGAGCCTTACGGGGATTGAAGGATACGCGCCTGCCGATGCTGATCGGCTTTGTTGCCTACTGGTGTGTCGGGTTAACGATCGGCTATCTGTTGGGTATTCGCTTCGGCTTTGCGGGGGTGGGATTATGGTGGGGTTTGGCGATCGGGTTGATGGTAGCAGCAGTGGTTCTGACGTTACGCTTCCTGCATCTTAGCGATCGCTTGATTCAGGCGGCTGACTCGACGGCAAACTTAACTCCCTAACTTTTTCCATACTGGCGATGATGCAATCACCCCAACCAACCCTCTCTTTCCGGGCCGCCACAGAGCAGGATGATGTGATCCTGGCGCAGCACTTCTATCATCTCTGGCTGGATAACGGAGCCACAGCGAATGATATTGTTGCCGATTGGCAAACGGTGGTACAGCAATTTATTGATCACGCTCGACAGACCCTAAACTATCAAGCGTTTGTGGTGGAAGCGAATGACGCGATCGTCGGTTCAGTGGGGTGTCAATTATTTGCTGGATTATATCCGTTAGTGTTGGCAGATCATCATCGCAAATATGGTTATATCTGGGGGGTGTATGTTGAAGCCGCCTATCGTGGTCAAGGGTTAGGGAAGCAATTAACAGTCCAGGCGATCGCCTACCTGAAGTCCTTAAATTGTACTCGCATCATGCTGCACGCCTCACCATTGGGCACACCTGTATACAAGCGGCTGGGATTTTCTACCAGTAACGAAATGCGATTCGATCTGCGGTGATTGGTTGAGGGAAAAGGGCTTTCACGCTCTATTCATCTGCCCCCTTCGGTAGCTAGAACGCCTATAGTAATCTGTAATATTGATGCTTGGATGGTCTAGCGATGTACGTGGTAATTGGTGGTGCGGGGATGATCGGGCTGGGTTTAGCCCAGCAATTATTACAACAGGGGCATACGGTTGCCATGATTGATATCGATCCCCTTGCCTGTCGATTTGCGCGGGAAAAAATCGGTGTGATGGCCTTTGAAGGCAGTGCTGTGAGTACAGTGGTTCTGTTAGAAGCCGGGATTCGACAGGCGAATGCAGTGGTGGCAGCCTTAAGAGATGATGCGCTTAATTTGGCGTTGACCACTCTATCGAGAAGCTACGGGATCTCTCATATCGTGGTGCGGATGCGCGATCGCGAGTTTTTGGAAGCCTATCGGCTGGCTCAAGCCAGCCACATTATTAGTACAGTAGATCTGGCAGTGGCAACGATGTCAAATGCGATCGAATATCCTGAAGTCGAATCGATGATGCACTTTGAGCAAGGGCAGGTAGAGGTGCTGAAGTTGCCTGTTCCCAATGGTTGCTATGTAGCAGGACGGAGTGTTGCCCAGATCGCTCAAGATTCTCGCTTCCCGAAGGGCTCGCTGATTATTGGCTATCAATGCCACGCCTGTGCCAATCTAGAAATCCCGAATGGCAATACCGTGTTAGAAGCGGGTTCAACCATTCTAGTTGTGACCCGTTCTGAATCAGTGCATCCCATGATCGATTTTCTAGGAATTCAGGCTAGTCATCTGCCAACGTTAGAAGTTTCTCATCCAACTCTTTGATGTAAGGCTGCACCAAATCCTCCGGAACAATGCGCTTGCGGAGGGCATCCCGGACGGCTCCTTTTTCTGCCAACAACAATTGGCGGCGAATGGCATCAAGTCCGCTACGATCGCTTTTCAAATGACCTGCCCGATACTGGTTATAAAGATCACGCAATACTCGCTCAGACTGGGCGACTCGCGCCTGATAGGATGCCCAGAGTTCTTCATGAATTGCCTTGGGCAGCACTCCTGATTTCAGCAAACTATTCAGTTCATCCTGGGCAGCTTTGGCAGCAATCAATTGAAGCTGGAGCTTGCCAACTTGCTCCATTGCCTCTGAAACGGGGCTAATTTTAAGCCGTTTGACCAACCAGGATAAGCTTAACCCCTGTCCCACCAGAGAGAAGAGGACGGCTCCAAACACCAGTTCAATAATACCTGCCCGTCCCGGCAAAGCCAGGGGGATACTCAGTGCCAGTGCCATCGACAGCGACCCTTTGATATTGCCCAGAACTAGAACATGCTGCCAGCGTAAGGGGATAGGGCGATCGAACCAGCGCAACCCTGCCAGCAGTATATAAACCGAGAGGATTCGTCCGAATTGGTATGCCAGAATCACCAGCAGGATGGCAGGCAAAATTCTCCAGAGCGTGATGGGATTAATCTCCAGGCCGATCAAGAGAAAGATAAAGGTATTGACTCCGAAGCCGGCATATTCCCAGAAAGTTAGTAAAGACATGCGATCGGAGGCAGACGAACTGCGGGGCAAGCCCAAATTGCCAAAGATCAATCCAGCAATGACTACGGCAACGGCTCCCGATACCCCCAGAAATTGCCCAATCTGGAATGTTCCTAAGGCTAGGGCGACAGTTAATAACAGGCTGCTTAATGGATCATTGAGGCGAGTAAAGATAGGCAAACTCAGATAGCCCAGGATGGCTCCTACCCCCCCTCCACCTAAAGCAACAATCAGCAGTTCTTTAATACCATCGACAACGGTGAGAGAGCCGGTGGTATAAACCACCAAGATCAAATTAAACGAAACTAGCGCCGCTGCATCATTAAACAGGGTTTCTCCCTCGACAATGGTGGACAGGCGGGAAGGGACACGGATTTCCTTGAAAACAGCAATCATGGAAACGGTATCCGTATTTGCCAGAATCACGCCAATCAATAAAGCAGGAATCCAGTCTAGCCCTAAACCATACTTGACAATCGCCGCAATAATTGCGGTCGAGAAAATAGATCCTGGGCCTGCTAACAGAGCGATCGGCTTGAATTTGCTTTGCAGACGACTGATATCGGTATTGATTGCTGCCTCAAAAATTAGAATGGGTAGGAACAAATTGAGGACAAGAGAGGGATCTAACCCAATCCGCCGCGAAAACACCTCTGTAATGGGCAACCCTGCCAGCACTAACCCGGTGACATAGGGAATTCGCAACCGCTGACTCACAAGAGCAACCACCGTTGCCATCATCAGCAAAACAATCAGAATAATGACCAGTTCAGGAATGCTGCCTGCCGCTTGACTGTTTTCTATAGGGCTGCTATCGAATGGATTCTGTTGTGCAACAATCCACTCCATTGCTGATCTTCCCATACGTGGCTATTCCCCAGAGTTTAAACTACTGTTTGAGTCTAGCGGGGTTCCGGCTATGCTTGAAGGATTAATGCAACGGGGTAAATGGGAGATGGGGCTGAAACATCATCCGTATTTTACTGGGGTGATTGTGGCGATCGCGCTTGCTTCCTGTTCAACCCAAACTCACCTATCCAATTCATCATCGGTTCCAAACCAGGAAACTCAGCTTCAAACCGTTCCCCTCAATCAAGACGATATCGTGATGGGGCAAACCGTTTATGTGCCTATCTATTCGCATATCTATCATTACAATAGCCAAGATCAGGTGATGAATTTGTCAGCGACGCTTAGCGTTCGCAATACAGACTCGACCAATCCCATTATCATTACTGCCGTGAGGTACTACGGTACGGATGGTCAACTGATTCGGCAAGACATTGAGCGTCCAGTCGCCCTAAAACCCCTGGCTTCCACGAGCTTCTTTGTTGCAACAGATCATACCAGTGGTGGGTCAGGGGCAAATTTTCTGGTGGAATGGGTTGCAGAAACAAAGGTTTCAGAACCTGTGATTGAAGCAGTCATGATTAATACCTCTGGAGGACAGGGCATTTCACTGATCAGTTCTGGGAAGGTCGTTAAGCAGCGTGGCAATAAACATTAGCCTCAGTAGGTTTGAATCATAGTTGAGTAGCTCTGTCATGGCAAGATGTTTGACTCTATATCGCTTTTGACTCCATACAATGTTTGAGGTAGTTGTTGAGTCAATTGAATAAACCAATTTTATGTAACATAAGCGATTAACATAAACTATTCGTAGCGACAATGTAAAGAAATATTGACAAAATGGGAGTAAACATGGCTCCTATTGAGAGATATTACTAATTAAATTCAGACTCAGTGGAAATTTGTTAAGCGGTTGTAAGTAATTGCTATTGGATCGGGATGAATAGGTTTAAGGATTGGTATTCCGTTATACCATTTGGTCACTTATGTGACTTGTCTGCATCTAAGGGCGATCGAGGTACAGTCAGATCAGGATTAAAAACCGATCATGAACCTAGCTCAATACTGGCGTTATTTCAGGCAGCTTC
The DNA here is from genome assembly GCF_050753385.1 of Pantanalinema rosaneae CENA516. NCBI lineage: Bacteria > Bacillati > Cyanobacteriota > Cyanophyceae > Leptolyngbyales > Leptolyngbyaceae > Pantanalinema > Pantanalinema rosaneae. The sequence goes on along the minus strand of NZ_JBLZFZ010000005.1, from coordinate 158,659 downwards.
CTCAGTTTGACTGGTCTCAGCGAGCAATAGTTGGGCTGATTCTACTGATCACATCAGGATATTTGGGCAATTATTTCCGTTGGACACTATTTTTTGACATTGATTTTTTGTTTGGTTCAGTTGCCGTTTGGCTGGTCGTTTGCCTGTATGGCACTAGATGGGGCACCCTCGCCGGATTCGTGGCTGGTCTTTGCACCTATGTGATTTGGCACCATCCCTATACCACCGTCACCTTTACCTTAGAAGCGCTCTTCGTTGGTGGGCTATTTCACCGTCAACACCGGAATATTGTGTTACTCGATGGGTTGTTCTGGCTGCTGCTGGGCGCTCCATTAGTTTGGTTATTCTATGCCATCATTCTCCGGATCGACCCGGTACAAGCCCAAATTATTTTGCTGAAGCAGCCGGTGAACGGCATTTTTAATGCGTTGATTGCCAGCCTCTTACTCACCTATTTACCCATTCATCGCTGGGTCGATCGCCCGCAAGCCATTCGGACTCTAGCCTTCCGGCAAACGTTATTTAATTTGCTGATGGCATTTGTGCTAGTGCCAACCTTGACGTTGATTATTTTGAGTAGTCGGCAGGTGGTCAATGATATTCGAAGCGATGCTCAAACCAGTGTGGCAGTCATTTCTAAATATCTGGTTGCAGAAACGCAACTCTGGTATCAACAACGAGTGCAAGCGATCGCTAGACTAGCGGCTTTAGTCGCGACTGCCCCAACCGATCTCAATAATTTGGCTCAAAGTGCCGAGGTGATTGGACAAACATTTCCCGACTTTCACCATATTCATGTTGTGGATGCTGCCGGAAATTTACTGTTGGATGTTGATCCGTCGGCTGCCTTACCAGCCATTAGTTTGAATGCGACGGCTCAGCTAGAGGTCGATCAGCATCCTGCTGCCAATCATCCCATCGTCTTGAGTCGTCTCTATCTAGAGCAGGTGAAGCGCACTCGCCAACCGTTGCTATCGCAGGTTTACTTTCATCCAGGGGCAACCCCGATCCCGATCGTCATCCTGGGAGTGCCCATTTTCCGGGGGCAAACATTTGGGGGGATGGTGCTGGCGGAAATTAATCTCAGTAATATGAATACTGTTTTAAAGGCAGATATTCAGGAACAGCCGCTTGAGATTACGTTGCTGGATCGCCAACGCACAGTCATTGCCAGTACCCGCCCAGATTGGGTCGCCCAGCCTGATTTCGATCGCCAGCAATCGGGGGAGATTTATCCGTTAGCGGCAGGAGTGTACCACTGGTTGCCGACCCAGGGGAGTCGTTTAGTCATGGTGCGCTGGAATAACTCGGTTTTTATTAAAGCAGCGGTTGATGACCAAACGGGTTGGAGCATCATTGTTGAACTGGCGGCGACCCCCTATGTGCAACATATTCAGCAGGTTCACACCCGAAATATGGTGTTGCTGCTGTTAATCTGTGGAGTGGCATTGGTACTAGCCAGTTTAGTCAGCCGCAAAATTGTGAATCCCATTGCTCAATTAGCGATCGTCACCACTAATCTGCCCCACAAACTGTTGGAACAAGAGCCAATTCCCTGGACCCCTAGCCGGATTACAGAATTGGCTACGTTAATACAAAACTTTCGCTTGATGGCAGCGGCACTGAAACAGAAATTTTTGGAAATTCAACAAGTCAATGAAACCTTAGAACAACGAGTTCAAGAGCGCACACAAGCCTTGCGATACATGAATGATCAGTTGGCGGCTGAAATTGCCGAACGACTTCAAGCGGAAGTGGCATTGCGGGATAGCGAAGAACGATTCCGGCAGATGGCAGAAAACATTCGAGAAGTGTTCTGGATGAGTTCTGTCGATAAGCAACAACTACTTTATGTCAGTCGTGCCTATGAGGTCGTTTGGGGACGCAGTTGTGAGAGTTTATATAGGTCGCCAGAGTCGTTTGTTGAGGCAATTCATCCAGAGGATCGATCGCGGGTTTTGGCAGCATTCTCCCGACAGATGCAAGGAACCTATAGTGAAGAATATCGGGTGATTCAGCCGGATGGCAGTGAACGCTGGATTTGGGATCGTGCCTTTCCAGTTCGCAATGCAGCAGGAGTGGTCTATCGGATTGTGGGCGTGGCTCAGGATATCACCGAACGCAAACAGGCGGAGGAGGTATTACGGCAGCAGGCAGAACGGGAACGGTTACTGGCGGCGATCGCTCAACGGATGCGGAGATCGTTAGACCTGGAGAAAGTTCTAAATACCACGGTGCAAGAGGTGCGGCAGTTGCTTCAGGCAGATCGGGTATTAATTTACGAAATTTGTAATGGTACAGGCCGCGTTATTACTGAATCGACCCATCCAGACTATTCGACGGTTCTAGAGCAGGTGTTGCCAGCAGAAATGTTTCCGTTGGAATGTTATCAGTTTTATCGGCAGGGGTCGATCCGCCTGGTCGTCGATGTCGAAACAGATGATATGTCACCCTGTTTAGTGGACGTGTTGAGGCGGCTGCAAGTTCGGTCAAAACTGGTTGTGCCCATCTTGCAAGGAGAAGATTTATGGGGGTTATTGATTGCCCATCAATGTCGTTCCAGTCGGCATTGGCAAGCCTGGGAAGCGGATTTGTTACGCCAACTGGCAACTCAAGTGGCGATCGCTATTCAACAATCTAACCTGTATCAACATGAACAACGGTTGAACTCGATTCTGGAAGCGCAGGTGGAAGAACGCACAGCCCAATTGCAACAAGCCTTGACCTATGAAGCAAGCTTGAAGCGGATTATTGAGAAGGTTCGGGATAGCCTGGATGAATCACAAATTTTGCAAACGGTCGTCAAGGAATTAGTCGATAGCTTGCAGGTCTATCGGTGTGATACCGCATTATTTAGCTCCGACCAGATTCTACTGATCTCACACGACTTGATGACTGGGGTGACAGCCACCCAAACCGAGTTGGTGCCGAGCGTGAACCTGGCGGCTATTTACCCCCAATTGTTGGCAGGTCAAAGTCTCCAGTTTTGTGATGCTGTATCCCTGCGGCAGACTGACGATCCCAGGGCAATTCTGGTTTGTCCGATTATTGACAATCAGGCGATCTTAGGGCATTTGCAGTTATTTCGGCACAGATCGGCGAATTTTAGTGAGTCAGAAATTCGTCTGGTCTCCCAGGTGGCGAACCAGTGTGCGATCGCGGTACGGCAAGCCCGGTTATATCAGGCGGCTCAAATTCAGGTACAAGCGTTAGAGGAACTGAATCAGCTTAAGGATGATTTCCTCAGCACCGTTTCCCATGAATTGCGGACTCCAATCTCCAATATGAAGATGGCCATTCACATGCTCAAACTGTCACCAACGACCGATCGCCGCGATCGATACCTGGAGATTTTGCAAACTGAATGTATCCGGGAAGCCGATTTGATTAATGATCTATTGGATTTACAACGCTTAGCCTCCGGGACTAAGGTGTTAGACCTGGAAGCAATTCCGTTGCCAACCTGGGTGATGGAAGTGATTGAGCCTTTCCGCGAACGCACCCAAAACCGGGAGCAAACCCTACAGGTTAATCTGCCTGAACATCTACCAACGCTAGTCTCCGATGCCGCCTGCCTCAACCGCATCTTGGCGGAGCTACTGAACAATGCCTGTAAATACACGCCGCCCGGTGAACATATCACGCTCACTATTCAAGTTAGACCCCATTCCTACACTACGGAAATGGCACGAGCCGAGGGGTTTGCTTCCACTGGCATTGTGCAACTGATTGTCTGTAACTCGGGAGTTGAAATTCCGCAGCAGGAGCTACCTCGACTCTTTGACAAGTTCTATCGTGTGCCTGGGATCGATCGCTGGAAACAGGGGGGCACAGGCTTAGGACTGGCACTGGTACAAAAATTAGCCGAGCATCTCGGGGGCACAATTCGGGTTGAAAGTAATTCCAATCGCACCTGTTTTACAGTAGAATTGCCCATCCAAACTCCTTCTGTTACTGATGTCCCTAACTAAGCCAATTATTCTCTTGGACACCACGATGCGAGATGGTGAATTAGTACCTGGTGTGAAGTTCACAGTCGCCCAGAAACGAGAACTCGCTCAATTGCTGGAACAGATGGGTGTAGACGTAATTGAAGTTAGCTATCCGGCAGCGTCGGCACAGGACTTTGAGGCGATCGTGCAAGTCTCCCAAGTGATTGATCACGCGATCGTCTGTGGCTTAAGTGGTGCGAAACCCAGTGAGATTGAGCAAACCGCCGCCGCCCTGCGATCGACAACCAGACCGCGAATTCACACCTATGCGATGGTGCATTTACCCAAAGTTTCGCAGCAACCCCAGACCTTAGAGTTAATCAAAACCAGTGTCGCCTTAGCCAGAAATTACTGTGATGATGTGCAGTGGAGTGCGTTTGATGCCACTCGCAGTGACCCAGATTTTTTATGTCGAGCGATCGAAGTAGCGATCGCCGCCGGAGCCACGACGATTAATATTCCCGATAGCTTGGGAATTGCCACACCAGAAACATTCTCTAATTTGATTACCCAGGTCAGGCAGCGAGTGCCGAATATTGATCAGGCGGTGATTGCTGTACATTGCCATGACGATCGCGGATTTGCCGTAGCTAACGCGATCGCGGCGATGCAAGCTGGAGCCAGACAAATTGAATGTGCAATCAATGGCTTGGGTGCCCGCAACGGGAATGCGAATTTGGCTACAATCGTGCGATCGTTACTGCAACAATACCCAGGCTTAATAGCGGTCAATCCCAAGGGGCTCGATCCTATCTCAGCCAGAGTGACACAAATGATGCAAATAACGCTTTGTTAACACTAGTTAAAATCGGTGTGAAAGAATTCAAAGATTATTTTTTCTGGGCGTATAGTAACAGTGGGTGTCACATTCGGTTTGTGACATCTGGTTATATCGTGGTCAGCCAGCACTGATGGCAGGAGGTTTTATGCAAGTAGAACGCTGTAATGCCAAGCCCCTCACTCCCGCAGAACAACAAGAATTAGAAAAGTTAAAAGTTGTGATTAATCGGGCAGTCGCGGATGGTGTGATCACCCCCAGTGAAATCACCCATATCAAAGCGACGATCGCGGCGGATGGCAAAGTGTTAATTGAAGAACTGGATTTAGTCCGGGAATTAATTCGAGATAAGGTTGATCGGGGCGAAATCGTCTACGATTGGTCTTAAAACTCGATTTCCTTATGGCAAAAACAGCCGCAATTCTGTATCAGCGAGCGGGATACGATACGAATAGTCAACGGCTGATGGGTCGTCAGGCTGCCAGTGAAGGCTTCCTGAAAGCCATGAGCCAATATGGCACTGCTGAATCGCTCTACTGTTACACCCGCACTCGCCAAGAGTTTGAAGAATTCTGCCAACAGGTGCGCCCCTGGTTAGCCAAGGGGCGATCGTTGCGCTGGGTGTCCTCTGAAAATCCGATCGCCCTGGCGGAACCAGGGGTATTGTATCGCCCTGATCCGATGCTGTCACAATTGGCGTGGCAACGTCGCTATCGCCATCAATCGGCGTATAGTCTCTGTGGTATTACCCACACCTTAGCGAGTAAAGAGGTGATGACGGGCTTGGGGGATTTGTTGATTGCGCCGATTCAACCCTGGGATGCGGTGATTTGTACCTCGATCGCGGTCAAAACTCTGGTCGAACGCCTGCTGCATGATTGGGCAGATTACCTGGCACAACGGGTTGGGGCACGTCCCAAGATCGACTTTAAACTGCCAGTGATTCCGTTAGGAATTGATAGCGCCGCATTTTTGCAGGGACAGGCGGCTCAAGACGCACGACAACAGTTACGCCAGCAGTTAGGGATTGCGGCGGATGAACTGGTGGTATTGTTTGTTGGACGCTTGATCTTTCATGCGAAAGCCCATCCACTGCCGATGTATTTGGCGATCGAACAGGCAGCCCAGGCAACGACGACTAAAGTGCATTTAGTCCAGGCGGGCTGGTTTGAAGATCCGCAACAGGAAGCGGCATTTAAACAAGCGGCAGCAACCTTTTGTCCCAGTGTTAATGCCGTGTTTGTCGATGGACGGCAACCGGAAATTCGGCAGTCGATCTGGTCAGCCGCCGATGTTTTTATTTCCCTGGCGGACAATATTCAAGAAACCTTTGGGTTAACCCCGATTGAAGCGATGGCAGCGGGATTGCCAGTGATTGTGACGGACTGGGATGGCTATCAGGAAACAGTGCGGCATGAAGTGGATGGATTTCGGATTCCGACCACCTTACCCCCAGCCGGTTGTAGTGGAGATTTTGCAGCTAACTACTTTGAGGATACGCTCAACTACAGCACCTATGTCGGTCATATTAGCCTTATAACAGCAGTTGATATTGAGGCTTGTACTCAAGCGCTAACGGCGCTATTTACCCAGCCAGAACTGCGCCAACAGATGGGGGCAAATGGACGACAACGTGCCCGTGAGGTTTACGATTGGCAAGTGGTGATGCGATCGTATGAAACGCTCTGGCAAGAGCAGGCAGAATTGCAAACAGCCGCTACTGTAACGGCTCCGGTGGCGGCGGGACAACCTGCCCAACCTCTGTGTGATGATCCCTGTCGGTTGTATGCCCATTATCCCACTCAACAATTGTCTGGTCATCAGGTGTTGGCGTTGGGGGCGATGGCAACCCCCGATCGTTTGCAACAATTACGGGATACCTGGATGGTCAACTTTGGTGCGGATCGCCGATCGTCCCCTGGAGTGATCGATCAAGTGATTGCCGCGATCGCCCAGGCTGGCTCCCTGACGGTGGCAGAGATTGTGCAGCAGTGGGGTGGCACAGACCCCGCCTCCCGTATCCGACTGATCCGCACATTAGTCTATCTGCTGAAGTTTAATGTCTTGCAACCAGTGAAGTAATCCGATCGGGCGACCCAGACGGATGAAGGCGATCGATCCGGACTAGCCGTAACTTAATGAATGTTGCGGTGATGCAACTCTTCTTTGCTGCCTCCCCCAGCGGCACCTGTAGACTGCTTTCCCATGCTGCTCTAATTGATCTTTGCGAACGGAGTTGCCCATGAAACCGAATGAATTGCTGTATCGACAGTTGGAATTAATTACTGATCCGATCGCAGACTCGCGCGGAAGTCAATCGATCCCTCAACATTGGCTAAGTAAAGCTTGGCAATTTTTGACGAATCTATTAATGGTGCGATCAGAACTGCAAATTATTCAAACTCCCGATCGAACTGGACAACTGTGGTGGTACATCTATGATCCATCAACCGGACAAACTGCCTGGTTGGAGTCGGAAGATGAGGTCAGAATTTGGATTGAGAAACGCTATTCTCGTCCCACGTTTGAGCGTCCCCACAATATACGATTTTTGTGAATTTCTTGTGGTAGCAGCCAGCTAATTAGAGTTGTGAAGGACTTTGTTTAAGGCAGTGGACTTCACAGCTCACTGAACTTGGTGCATCTCCAGCACAGGGATTTGATATGATTACCACAACCCGAAGCAACTGAGTGTTGAAGGATCAGGTTGGCATGTTTCAAAAAATTCTTGTGGCGATCGATCAATCCGAAGTCAGCCAGCAAGCATTTGATGAAGCGATCGCGTTGGCAAAAGCCACCCATGCCAATCTGATGCTGGTTTATGTGTTGTCGCCCCTGGGTCAGGAGTACACCAGTCCAGTTTTTCCCTCCGATCCCTCCTATCCTGGGTTGCAGGCTGAAGCGATGCGAGTCCATCTGCAACAATGGGAAACTCTGGAAAAACAGGGTCTCGAATTTCTCAAATCCCGCGCAGATAGGGCGATCGCGGCGGGAGTTGCGACCGAATTTACCCAATCCCTGGGTGAACCAGGGCAAGCCATTTGTGAACTTGCCCGGATTTGGGGCGCTCACCTGATCGTGATTGGGCGGCGGGGCTATAGTGGCTTAACGGAGCTATTACTCAGTAGTGTGAGTAATCATGTTGCCCATCATGCCCCCTGTTCCGTTCTGATTGTGCAGCATCCTGAGCCGGTCAGTGCATCCTGAGTTTACTCACCGATTACCGCATGACTACCTCACCGATGTCAGACCAATTCCACCATACCTTACAGGTTGGTCAGCAAGCCTTTCAGCATTTTCAACAGGGCTTAGCGACTGGGGATTGGCAAGCATTTTTAGCCATGCTCACGGATGACTTCAGCTTTTGGTTTCCGATCGGGCAGTATCATGGCTTGAATGTGGGCAAAGAGCGAGCCAGGGAATTTTTTCAATATGTGAATGAAGTGTTTCAACCCGGATTAACGCTGACCCTCGATCGCGTGACCAGCAATGAAACGACCGTAGTGTTCGAGTTCCGGGATCAGGGTAACATGTGGGGCAATCCCTATAAAAATCGGATTGCGGTATCCTTCGATGTCCGGGGCGATCAGATTTGTGGATATCGAGAATATTTAGGCAGCGACGGCAAATCCAATTAACGATCGCCAGCCTATTCCTGATCCACGGCAGTAACGGCAACTTGGGTGGGTGCGATCGGGGTGTCGGGATCGGGAGAGGGTTGAGGCTCCTCACCGGCTGTCAGCGATCGCAGTTTCTGCATTAAAGTTTCTCGTTGATTAATTAAATAAATGCTGACTAAGGTTAACCCTACGCCTGCCCATTGGATCGGACTCAGCATCTCACTCAGAAACAAATTACCGAATAACAGAGCAAAGATGGGCGTTAAGAAGGTCAGCGAACTGAGACTGGTTAAACTACCACTAGAGGCAAAGTAGAAAAACAGTCCGTAGGCGATCGCGCTACCAAAGATCGTCGAGTAGCTCATGGCTATCCAATTCGACCAATCCAAATTTACCCACTGATCCACCTCTCGTTGGGCAGACAGCGCAAACAAGGGTAAACCACCTAGGATCATGTGCCAACCCGTTGCGGCTACCGGATCGGCATGACGGCTCACATAGCGCATTAATACGGTGCCCACAGCCATCGACAGGGCAGCGAGGAGCATCAGCCACTGCCCATTCTGAAACAAATCATGGAGCAGATTTACGCCCAACTGCAACCCATCAAACCCAACATTGCCCTGAAATAACCTGATAATCCATTCCTCCGGCAGTCCCAGTAGACTAATGCCGCCAATGCCCAACGCCAGACCAAACCACCCGATCGCCCCAATCTGTTCCCCAAATAGCCAGAGTGCCATGAGTGCCACGGCGATCGGCTGCGAATCAATCATCACCGAACCCAGACCTGCCCCCGTCCGCACTAAGCCCTCTGCCAAAAAGCCCTGGAACAAACTACCATCGACCAGTGCAAACAGCGCAATCCATAACCAGGCTGTCCAGCCTTTGGGTTGAGGTCTGCCCATCAGCACCGCACTCAGGAGTACCAACATCCCAGCGGGTACCAGCCGAATCCCTGCCATAAACAGGGGGGTGGTATGGGGAATCACCCCTTTCATTGCCACCATGGCTGTGCCCCAAAAGAAGAAGGGGGCGATCAACAGCAGGGGAGCAAAGGGAAGGCGGGATTCAGTCAGTTTGGATGGCATGAATTTGCTCGGGAACGCTAGAGGATGATCCATGAATGGATCGATCGCTTTCCTCGATTGTACTCAATCTTATACTTATGTTAAGTATCTGATCAGACTAGCTTAACAATAGGAGATAGGGGAGATAAGGCAGATGCAGCGGATAGGGGTAGGTTAAGATCCGAGTCCCATTCGATCTCTGAATCTCCCTGGCTGGTGAGTGACTGTTAATTTACTGCATACAGACAACTATGATTTGGTTTCTAAAACGGCGGTTTCGCAAACAAATAGCCCGGATTGAGATTAATGGCGCGATCGCGGGAGGAACACGCAAGCGGGTACTGGAAGCCCTCAAAACGGTCGAGGAGCGCAAGTTTCCGGCACTGCTCCTGCGGATTGATAGTCCGGGGGGAACGGTGGGGGACTCGCAGGAAATCTATGAGGCGCTCAAACGCCTGCAAGCTAAAACGAAGATTGTCGCCAGCTTTGGCAATATTTCGGCATCCGGTGGAGTCTACATCGGCATGGGAGCGCAGCATATCATGGCGAATCCCGGCACGATTACGGGTAGCATTGGGGTAATTTTGCGGGGAAATAATATAGAACGCCTGCTAGAGCGGCTGGGCGTATCCTTTAAGGTCGTAAAATCGGGTCCTTATAAGGATATCCTGGCCTTCGATCGCGAAATGACGGACTCCGAGCGGCATATTTTGCAAGAACTGATTGATATCAGCTATCGGCAGTTTGTGCAGACAGTGGCGGAAGCCCGGAATCTGGCAGTTGACACCGTTAAAAGTTTTGCCGATGGGCGGATTTTTACCGGACAGCAAGCGCTGGAGTTAGGGGTGGTCGATCGCCTGGGCACTGAGGAAGATGCCCGCCGTTGGGCGGCTGAATTAGCTGGACTTGATCCTGAGAAAACCACCTGCTACACCTTGGAAGAACGTAGACCTTTCCTGCGGCGGTTGGTCAGCGACGATCGGGCATCTACCCAACTCGCAAATCTGCCGGGACTCTCGGCTGGCATTAACTGGCTAGAGTTTGAACTGGAAACCAACGGTTTACCCCTGTGGCTGTGGCGACAATAAGCAAGTTACGATGCTGGACGGAATTTGTTGAAGTTTCAGTTACATCGCGATCAATATACTGACGTTTCGGGGATCTTCAGCCATGATCGGAAGGGGGTCTGATTTTCCCCTTATCTTCGTCGGCTACTATCGATCGATAGGATATTATCAACTCTGGTTTGGATTTATTTCTTGCAATTCGGGGAGGATTGGGCGTGGGTTGGCGAGTTCGAGCGATTCGTGGGGCTACAACTGTCTCAGAGAACACTGTTGAGGCGATTCGAGAAGCGGTACGTGAACTGTTAGATGAGTTGGAAGCCCATAACCACCTTGATCCCGATGAAATTGTCAGCGTGACATTTACCGTCACGAAAGATTTGGACGCGATTTTTCCGGCGGCGATCGCGCGGGAACGTCCTCACTGGGCGAATGTGCCGTTACTCGATGTGCAGCAGATGCATGTGGAGGGTAGCCTGGAACGGTGTATCCGCTTCCTGATCCACTTTAATACCCCCGATCCGGATGTAAAGATTTATCACCCCTATCTGCGGCAGGCGCGGAATTTGCGACCAGACTGGTCACTGACGCAGACGGCGCTTTCTTCAAAACGCTAACGGGAGTGTAGATCCATAACTGTGCCACTCAGTATTGGCTGGGTGGTTGTCTGATGAGAGGTCAGCGATCGTTATCCATCTGCCCAATAATCACACCAACCTGACTGGGTACGGTATTAAGCCCAAGCTGAGGAGTTTAGATATCCTATCGCTCGTAGTAAAAACTTTGGACAAATTCGATTAATGTCGTCAGTCCGGGAAGCACTATGGGGTAGTTTTGCAGTAGGGCAGTCGCAGGCAGAACGCTATCAGGGCTTTCGATCAGACGCTTGCCAAACATTGGATGGTTATAAATCACCAAACTATGATTACCAGAACTGGTGAGGGTCATTTTTGTGGGGGCTTGAAGAAATTCCAGTTGCTCCTGAATTGTTTCGATTTCGTCAGGCAGAGTAATCTCGCTGGCTTGGGCAAGGGTTTCAGTTAACGTGGTTTGGAGAAACTGAAACTGGAGCGATTGTTTCGCACTTTTGCCTGTACTGGCTGTCTGAATCATTTCCAATAAAGACTTAAAGTTGCGTTGGGTATTGACGGCATCCTTAAACGGCAGCACGGCGAGATACGCAGATAGAAATAATTGCCGATCGCTGCTCATTTCAAAGGTGAGGGTAGTCCGCCGCCGCCCGACTTGAATGTTGGGGGGGGTAAGCAGTTCGGAGTGTTGTTGTGCCAGTTGCCGATAGGCCGCCGCCAGAGCGTAGTGGGCTTCCTGGTTAAACGGGGCATCAACCACCAACTGCACTGTCGGGGGAGCTTCTTGGAAGAACACTTTGTAGTCATCGATCGTCAAGCGCTGAATGCTGCTCTGGTCGCCGTTGGGACTGAGATCAACCCATTCACAAATCATGCCATCGGTCTTCACACCAAAGCGTAATACGCCATGTAATTTGGCTCCAGTTAAGGTAGCGCCACTCAAATCAGCCCCAGACCAATCGGCATGAATTAAGTTGGCTCGGGTCAGGTCGGCATGGACGAGGATGGTGCCGAGTAAATTTGCTCGACTGAGATTCGCTCCAGTCAGGTTGGCACCACTCAAGCGGGCACCACTCAAGTCCGCCCAGCTTAAATCGGCACCACTCAAGTCCGCCCACCGCAGATTTGCCCCGCTCAAGTTAGCACCTCGCAGGTTCGCCCGACTTAAATTAGCCTGTCGCAGTTCAGTATGGCTGAGATCGGCACCACTAAAATCGGCACTACTCAGGTCAGTGCCATGCAGATTTGCCTGAGTCAGATTGGCGACGGTGAGGGTTGTCCACTTCAAATCCGCTCGACTGAGATTGGCATAGCTCAAGTTCGCACTTCTCAGCTTGGCATCTTTCAAATCCGCCCCACTGAAGTTGGTATAGCTGAGATTGGCACCGCTCAATTCGGCTCTGGTGAGTTCTGCCCGCACCAGCGAGGCCTGCGTCATCTCTGCCTTACTCAGGTCGGCGAGGGAAAGATTCGCCACATTCAGGTTGGCTTCGGTCAAATTGGCGCGGCTGAGGTTGGCACCACTGAGTTTTGCTACGTTGAGCTTGGCGCGACTGAGATTCGTATCGCTCAGGTTGCTACCACTTAGGTTAGCGACGCTCAGATTACTGCCGCTCAAATTTGCCCCGCTCAGGTTGACCCCGCTCAGGTTGGCTTCACTCAGGCTTATGGATGGAAAATTGCGCTCACCGGCAGCGTACTGTTTCAGAACTTCCTCGGGTTTCATCAGGATTCCTTGTGCGACCCCTGGCTTTTTTTAGGCGACACCAATGCTAGTGTGCTCCGATCCGGGTCAAAATTAACCTGGTAGATGGTGTCAAAGTGGGATGAATATCGGAATTGTAGGACTTGGATTAATTGGTGGATCACTCGGATTGGATTTACGATCGCTGGGACATCGGGTTTTAGGCGTGAGTCGCAAGCCGCAGACCTGCGATCGGGCAATGGAACGGGGGGTGGTGGATGATGCCAGTATCAGCCCTACCTTACTGCAAACCACTGACGTGGTGTTTATTTGTACTCCATTAGGGGTGATGGAAGCAACGGTGCGGGAGTTAATTCCCCATTTGTCGCCGGAAACGATCCTGACAGATGTGGGATCGGTTAAGGGTTGGGTGGTGCAAACGATCGAACCCTTGTGGGCAAACTTTGTCGGTGGGCATCCAATGGCAGGCAATACCGAAAGTGGGATTGAGGCTGCACAGTATAACCTGTTTGTGGGAGCACCGTATGTGTTAACTCCTACAACGGCAACACCGTCTGCCTCAGTGCAAGTGGTCGAAGAGTTAGTCCGTCCCTTGCAGACTAAGATTTACCACTGTACACCAGAGGATCACGATCGGGCGGTGGCTTGGATCTCGCATCTGCCCGTGATGATTAGTGCCAGCTTAATGCAAGCCTGTTTAAGTGAGGCAGATCCAGAGGTTCTCACCCTGGCGAAGGCGTTGGCGAGTTCCGGCTTCCGCGATACCAGTCGAGTCGGCGGGGGTAATCCGGAGTTGGGCATGATGATGGCTCAGTATAACCAGATGGCGTTACTGCGATCGCTGGCTGCCTATCGATCGCAATTGGATCAGATCATCACCTTAGTCGAACAGGAGGACTGGTCGGGGTTAAAGGATCGCTTAGCCCAAAATCAACAAACTAGACCAGAATTCCTCAAATAGGGTCAACTCCCCCAAAATTGGGGGTTGGGGGGCAGTTCGGATTCTTATCGATTCTCGTCCCGCCGCTCTTGGGTGACTTCCAGATAGATATGTTCTAGCCGGACGGGTTGCCGAGAGATGGAATCTAAGGGGATACCCTCGAAGCAGGTGATGATTTGGGACAGATCCATTCCCTCGGGTAGCCAGAATGCCAGGTCACTCCCGTAGTACCGATGGGGAAAGCCGAGATCCTGGGCACGGGCGATCGCGGCGGTGACGGCGGTGGTCTGGACGGTAATAATCTCTTGGGCGGCAACCCGTTGGCGGAGTTCTGCTAGAGTTCCCTCCGCTAAGAGTCGTCCTTGTTTGAGAATGCCAATCCGGTTACACAACCGTTCTGCTTCATCGAGCAAATGTGTGGTTAACAGAATCGTCATGCCTTCGCGTTGCAAGCGGCGGATTAATTCCCACAAATCATACCGGGCTTCGATATCCAGTCCGGTGGTTGGTTCATCTAAAATCAAAAGTTTGGGTTGATGCACTAGGGCGATCGCTAAACTGAGTCGGCGTTGCATTCCACCACTTAAGGTTTCGGCGGGAGCGTAGGCTTTATCAGTGAGTCCAACCGCCGCTAAACACAGTTGGACACGGTGGCGATTTTGGCGACCTCTCAACCCATAGAGACTGGCAAAGAAACTCAGGTTTTCGGCACAGGTGAGGCTACGGTACAGCAGTGTTTCTTGGGGAGCTACGCCAATTATTCGTTTGGTCTGCTCGGAAATTGGTTGTCCATGCAGGTGAACGGTACCGCTATCTGCCCGTAACAGGTTGCATAGAATATTGATCGTAGTTGTTTTACCCGCTCCGTTGGCTCCTAACAAGCCATACACTTCTCCTGCCGCGATCGTCAGATTCAAATGATCGAGTACAACCCGGTTGCCGTAAGTTTTCGTTAAATTCGCGATCGTCAGCACAGTAATAAATCAATGAACCTTAACAAACAACAGTAAACAATGAACGCTTAACAGTCACCAATGTTCATCAGGGTAGGATGGTTCATTGCTCACAGAGCTGATTATGGATTGCTCATCGGCTGGGGGGTGAGAGAACGATCACTACGACCAAACCCTGAGGAGATGGGGGTTGGTTGAGCTTGCAGTTGGCGTACCTGGGTAAACCATTGGTCAATTTTGGTTTGAGCTTCTTGATACAAAGCCCGCCCGTAATAGATTTTTTGGGCTTCATCGATCGCCGCTTGTAATGATTCCAGATCGCCTTTGTTCGCAAGCTGTGCAGCACGATCTAAATAAGGTTGGTCTTCCTGCTGTTCAATCTGTTGTTTCCAGCGATCGATCAGTTGTTGGGCTTCCTCGTATTGCGGTGTGCCATAGAGGATATCTTCGGCGGCAGCAACGGCGGATTTGAGATCCTCGGTTCCGTTAGATTTCGCGAATTGATAGGCTCGTTTTAACTGGGCGGTTGCTTCCTGCTCCTGTTCTTGTCGCCACCGTTCCATGACGTTATCGGTTGAAAAGGTATCATTAGTCACCAGTTTGGTGGGAGTCGGCGGCTGCCGATCGCGGGCAACTTGCTTTTTGGCATCTCTGTCTGCCTGGATCAGTTCCATTAGCTCCTGGTAGCGAGTCGTTTGCCAATACTGGTTATCGATCGCTAACAAGCTCCGGGCTTCCTGAAAAACCGCGCTACCAGCGTCCTCCTCGATACTCCGCGCCACTTTAGTATAGATTTCCTCCGCCTTTGCCCAGGTGTCCCGCCAGTCACGGATTTTGGTTTCCGAGGTTTGAAACGCTGGGGTGGAGGGCGGAATTTGCTGAATCATGGCGATCGCGTCATCCAATCTGCCTTCCTGAAATGCGGCTTCACCCATCGCTAACAACTGCTCTGACCAGCGTTTGATCAGCCGATCACCCTCTCGGCGTAACGGATGGTCGGGAGATAGGCTGTTGGCTAACCGAATCGCTTTGGCTAAATCGGTACTGGTTTCGCGATCGGCGGCAAGCTGGGCACAGTACAACCGGGTCGATTCGGAGGTGTTGTCTGACTCATCAACGGACTGACAGCCAGAAAAATCCAACAGACTCAACTGGGAGAAGGCATACCAGCCAATGCCAAGCGGCACCGTCAACATCAGCAATGACCAAAGTTGCCAGGGCACTTGACCAATAAACTGGATGCCAGATCGCAAAGAGGTTTGCCAGGAGAAGGGTTCGTGCTGCATGAATCGACGGAGGATAGCGAAAAACCCTCAAACGTGGGCATGGAGACACTATACCGTAGTTTTGCAAACCCGTTGGATTCTCGATAGACTGAAGGTGAGCAAATTATTAAAAAATGTAAAGGTGACTATGCCAGGGCAGGGCGATCGCACATCCCAGCGAGTAGTAGTGATTGGGGCAGGCATTGGCGGGTTGACGGCAGGCGCACTGTTAGCCCATCGGGGGTATGCGGTGCTAGTGGTGGATCAGGCGGTCGTCCCCGGTGGTTGTGCGTCTACCTTCAAACGGCGAGGTTTTACCTTTGATGTCGGGGCGACTCAGGTAGCGGGCTTGGAACCCGGTGGCATTCATCACCGCATTTTTAGTGAATTAGAGATTGAGTTACCTCCGGCTACTCCCTGTGATCCTGCCTGTGCCGTTTATTTACCGGGTGAATCCACTCCGATTAATGTCTGGCGTGATCCAGAGCGATGGCGAGCCGAGCGGCAACGGCAATTTCCCGGTAGTGAACCATTCTGGCAACTCTTGGCCGATCTGTTTCGCTACAGTTGGGCATTTCAATCCCGCGATCCAGTGTTGCCGCCGCGTAACCTCTGGGATCTCTGGCAACTGACCAAAGCGGTGCGTCCAGATACGTTGCTAACCTTGCCCCATACCTTCTCGACGGTGGGGGATGCGTTGCGAGGCTATCGACTGGCAGACGACCGCCGCCTCCGCACCTTCTTAGATTTGCAATTGAAACTCTATTCCCAAGTGGATGCTGAATCAACGGCGCTACTGTATGCCGCTACAGCCTTAGGCGTGTCGCAAGCGCCCTATGGGTTGTCCCACTTAGAAGGAAGTATGCAGTCATTGAGCGATCGCTTAGTCACCGCCTTAGAGCGGGATGGTGGCAGGCTCCTGATGCGGCATACCGTCGAACAAATTTGTGCCAGCAATGGAACTGTGGCGGGAGTCGTGATCCGGGATCAGAAAACCGGCAAGGTGTGGACGGAAGCCGCCGATCAGGTGGTGGCAAATGTGACTGTACAAAATCTCATGTTGTTATTGGGCGAGCAGGCTCCCAACGGGTATCAGCAACGGGTGGAAAAACTTCCCCCGGCATCGGGGGCATTTGTGATTTACCTGGGCGTTGATCAATCAGCGATTCCATCCAACTGTCCCCCCCATTTGCAGTTTTTGTATGACTATGAGGGTGCGATCGGGGAAAATAATTCCCTGTTTGTTTCGGTCAGTCGTCCAGGCGATGGTCGCGCTCCCGCCGGGAAGGCAACGATTATTGCGTCGTCGTTTACGGAACCGCGCATTTGGTGGGATCGGGGAGATGGGGAAGATGAGGTCGCTCGGCAACGGTATGAGCAACTGAAGCAGCAATATACAGATCAGGCGATCGCGCGATTAAGTCAATTCTTTGAGCTGAATCAGGACACTATGGTGGTGGTGGAAGCGGCGACTCCCCGCACTTTTGCCCGCTATACTGGGCGCGATCGCGGGATTGTTGGTGGCATTGGTCAACGAGTGCCCACCTTCGGACCCTTTGGGTTTGCCAATCGTACTCCGATTCAGCATCTCTGGTTAGTCGGCGATTCTACCCATCCTGGTGAAGGTACGGCAGGCGTGAGTTATTCGGCACTGACCGCCGTCCGACAAATTGCAGCGAGCTAATTTGCCTCAATCAATTGAGTGGCGATCGCGTCCTGGGCAATCACCTGTCCCTGGCGGTTAAATAGGACAGTACCGATCGTGAGCACGACATCCCCATATTTTTTCACATACGCCTGTGCCTTCTGAGAAATCGTTGTGGCTAATGCAGGAAAAACGCTATTGGCTAAGTCGAGTTCAACTAAGCGTTGATAAGCCGCATCTGCTGTCCCAGCCGCTAAAACAGCTTCTATAGCAGATAGACTGCCTCCTACCCTGGCGACTGCGGCACTGATAATTTCCAATTTGGCATCCGCAAGGTGACTGGAGGTATTGAAAATGCCCCCCGCCAGCTTCACCAATTTCCCCTGGTACCCCAGCAATAACACAGATGCTGCGCCGCGTAAGCCAGCTTCGATGAGCAGTGCCCCAACCCAGTTGCCCGTTTGGACAATGGCGGCTTCTGGAACCCCCATCTGTTGGGCAATGTGGATGCCATGACTGCCAATGCAAAAGACTAAATGGGTGTGCGAATGTATTTTTGTTTGCAGCATCTGACGTAATTCCTCCAGGTGATCCTCGGCGGAAAGGGGCTGGGAGATGCCGCTTGTGCCCAACAGTGACAGTCCTTCCAGCACACCAAACGCTTCATTCGAGGTTCGTTGAGCCAGTTGCCGACCTTCGGGCATGACAATGGCTACAGTGACGGTTTGATCGGCAGGAATCAACGGTAGCAAGTTGGCTTCAAACAAACGGCGAGCATACCGATAGATGGCTGGATCCCCCGATGCCGTTTTGCCGATGCCTTCTCCGGCTTCTAGAATCAGAGGTTCTGATTGGCGGGGCAAAAGTTTGACCCAGGCCCAAAGGGGTGTGTTGCGAGTCAGGTCTAAATTATCGCCAGGGTCGCTGACGGTGATCGCCAGGGCACTGTTGATGTCCAGATGAGCAACTTGCTGAATCGGAATGGTTGCTTCGCCAGGTAAGAGATCCAGGGCGATCGTTGGCAGGGGGGCGGGGCGATCGCATTGCAGATGAACTAAGGCAGCTTTGGCTGCTGCGACCGCAAAAACAGGAAGGGTATAACCGGAACGTGCCATTGATACAGTTAATGGACTGGGCTGGGCTAAAACTGAATGATTCTACCAGACGATCTGTATCGTTGTGTTGGGCAGATGTTAAGGTGATTTCCAACTACCCGCCATTGGAAGGCGGCATTTCAACTGGTTCTGAAACGCCGCCCTCATGATTGTCTCTAGCTGTGTTGAGAATCGTTGCAGGTTTGCGTAGCCTGGATTTCTGATTACCTAACGATTGGTCGAAACTACGCTCAGGGTTGTGGATTAAATCAATCCTAAAACTGTACGGGCGGGTTTAGCAGACCAATCTGCACTCTGCAATAGATTTAACAGCAAAACCCACCCCTACCCAAGCTCAAACTAATTTGATTTCCATTCCTTAGAACCCTCGTGAAGAACTCTGGGCTTGGACGATGCGAAGGTCATAGCGATCGAGGTTCATCACCTTATCCCATGCCGCCACAAAATCATGCACAAACTTCTGCGACGAATCCGTACATCCGTAAACTTCTGCAAGGGCGCGGAGTTGCGAGTTTGAGCCGAAGATCAGGTCAACGCGGGTAGCGCTCCACTTGAGTGCGTCGGTTTTGCGATCGCGCCCCTCAAACTCATATTCCTCCTCCGAGGTTGCCTTCCATTTCGTGCCCAGGTCGAGCAGGTTCACGAAGAAGTCATTGGTCAACGTCTCTGGGCGATGGGTGAAGACACCATGCTTGAAGCCGCCATAGTTTGCACCCAGGACGCGTAAGCCACCCACAAGCACCGTCATTTCAGGGGCTGACAGCGACAGTAACTGCGCCCGATCCACCAGCAACTCTTCTAGCGATTCGCTGTGTTTGCCACTGGTGTAGTTGCGGAACCCGTCTGCGGTTGGCTCAAGGACGGCAAAGGATTCCACATCGGTTTTCTCCTGCGAGGCATCTGTGCGTCCCGGCGTGAAGGGAACCGTCACATCATGACCCGCATTCTTCGCTGCTTGTTCGACTCCTGCACAACCACCCAGAACGATCAAGTCAGCGATCGAAACCTGCTTGCCGCCAGACTGCGAGTTGTTAAACTCCTGTTGGATGCCCTCCAGGGTTTGCAGCACCGTTGCCAGTTGAGTCGGCTGGTTGACTTCCCAATCCTTCTGCGGTGCCAGACGAATCCGTCCCCCGTTTGCACCCCCGCGCATGTCGGAGCAGCGGAAGGTTGATGCCGATGCCCAGGCGGTCGAAACCAGTTGGGCAACAGACAGTCCTGACTGGAGGATCTTGACCTTAAGGGCAGCAATATCCTGGTCATCAATCAAATCATGATCCACGGGGGGAATGGGATCTTGCCACAGGAACTCTTCCTCAGGAACTTCCGACCCAAGATAACGCGATCGTGGCCCCATGTCGCGATGGGTAAGTTTGAACCATGCCTTAGCAAATGCCTCGGCAAACTCATCTGGGTGCTCCAGATAATGCCGCGAGATTGGCTCGTAGATAGAGTCCATCTTCATTGCCATGTCCGCCGTGGTCATCATGGGGGCGTGCCGTTTCGACGGATCGTGGGCATCGGGTACCGTCCCAGCGCCAGCGTCGCCCTTGGGTTTCCATTGCCACGCGCCAGCAGGACTCTTTGTTAACTCCCAATCATATTTGAACAGGGTCTCGAAATAGCTGTTGTCCCACTGCGTTGGTGTGGGAGTCCATGCACCTTCGATGCCACTGGTGATCGCATCGACACCAATCCCTGTGTTAAAGGTGTTCTTCCAACCGAGACCCTGCTCTACAATGCTGGCACCCCCAGGATCAGCACCAACGTGCGTCGCTTCGCCTGCACCGTGACATTTGCCGAAGGTATGCCCACCTGCCGTAAGCGCCACCGTTTCAGCATCGTTCATCGCCATCCGAGCAAAGGTTTCACGAATGTCGCGTCCTGAGCCCACCGGATCAGGCTCACCGTCTGGGCCTTCCGGGTTCACGTAGATCAAGCCCATCTGAACGGCGGCAAGGGGATTCAGCAGTACGCGATCGCCTTCGTAACGCTCATTGCCAAGCCAGGTTTTCTCAGCGCCCCAGTAGATATCTTCCTCTGGTTCCCAGACATCCACACGCCCACCCGCAAAGCCTAGGGTTTTGAAGCCCATTGACTCCAGAGCACAGTTGCCCGCAAAGATCATCAAGTCAGCCCAGGAGATTTTCTTGCCATACTTCTGCTTGATCGGCCAAAGCAACATACGGGCCTTGTCGAGGTTGGCATTGTCGGGCCAACTGTTGAGCGGCTCAAACCGTTGACTACCAGAGCCTGCGCCACCGCGACCGTCGCCAATCCGATAGGTACCCGCACTGTGCCACGCCATCCGAATGAAGAGTGGACCATAGTGCCCGTAGTCGGCGGGCCACCAGTCTTGAGAGGTGGTCATCAGCTCGAAGATATCTGCTCTCAATGCCGCGAGATCGAGACTTTTAAACTCCTCAGCGTAGTTGAACGCCTCATCCATCGGATTAGACTTGGCTGAGTGCTGGTGCAGGATGTTCAGATTCAAATAATTTGGCCACCAGTCTCGATTTGATGTGCCCAACCGAGACTGAGGTTTACCCATCACCGGGCATTGGCTGGTACTGTTAGCAACATTAGGTGTTGTGGCATTAGGTGTTGTGGACTGTGGTGTATTGGTTTCAATCTTTTCCGCGTTGCTAGATGCCAGGGCAGAGGTTATTGCCCGCCAGATTTCCATTAGCTTTCTGCTCATTGGGAACGGACATTTCATTTGGCTATCTGTCATAGTTTTTTTCCTATTGTGGTTTAGGTGTGTTTGTTTCTTCTCTGCAAACGATTTTTCCTAAACAAAGAGAATCGTTGGCAAAGATCTCTGCCGTTGCAAGTTCCTGCAAACCCATCTCTGCAAAAATCTGCACGGTTACCTGAGGGATACGCTGCCCCTATAGTTGCAAAACATTTACCCAACTCCTTCCGCACATTCAACATCAGTTAAACTCTGCTTAACGACGAATTTTTAACGACAATTGATTAGTGGAAATACCTTAAAAACCTATTCCACTCCCTGTAGTCCATAGGGTAAAGTTACCCATGCCAAACTTGCTTCACTCACAGAAACTAGATCAACACACGCATGACTCAAATCGGCTCCTCGCAAGATTGCAGTACTCAAGTCCACATCCACCAGGATGGCGTTGTGTAGTGTTGCTGCACTCAGGTTTGTTCCCTCTAAGCTTGCCCAACTCAAATCTGCTTCGGTTAAATTTGAATTGGTTAATTCTGCTCGATCTAATTTGGTTCCTCGCATACATGTGAGCATTAATTTGGTATTAATCAGATTAGTTTGAGTCAGGTTTGCCCCAGTTAAATTGGCACCATCTAAACTGGCACAGCTAAGGTTTGCTCCACTTAAATTAGCCGCACTCAGATTCACCCTGCCCAAATCGGCTTCGACCAGAATCGCTTTATTGAAATTGGCTCGCTCCAGATCGGCACCCCGTAATTGTGATCGCACCAACTTAGCTTCTGTACCATTCACCCACCTCAGATTTGCTCCCGTCAAATCCGCACCACTCAAATTAGTGTGGGTTAAATTAGCTCTCCCTAAGGTGGTTTGGGTTAAGGTTGCTGCGGTCACATCTGCCTGATGCAAGTTTGCTCGATCCAGGTTGGCGTTGGGGAGAATAGCTCTTTTCAACATCGCTCTCCACAAGTTCGCTCCGCTTAAATCCGCCTTGCTCAGTTTGGTTTCCGACAGATCAGCCCCAGCTAGCTTGGCTCCAGCGAGACAACTCTCGGTCAGATTTGCTTGCCTTAAAACTACGCCATTCAAATCGACATCAACCAGATTAGCGCCGCTTAGATCTGCCCCAAATAAAACCGCATTTTTTAGGCTGGATCCCCTGAGATCCACTTCACGTAGCTGAACTCCACTTAAATCTGTTGTGTTAAAATTTCGTTCTCCTGCGGCATAGCGCTCCAGAAGTTCTTGAGCGTTCATAAGAGATACCTATACATTAACTTGGAAGTTCACGTACTATTCCCGTCTACGTCTCTACCGGAGTTCACACCACATTATTTTCTAATTGGCGAATATGGACTTGAGGTACTTGGTGAGAATCTGAGGTAAATACTCCAGAGTCCAATATTCTGCAAGGAGTGAGCTTGTGCTATGCCCACAATATTCACTTCAATTAGTGACCATCTCTCGGGGGTTTGGGTTCAATTGTAGGTGATTTGACCAAAAGCTAGATGAGCCCTTTAGAATTATTCATACTCATAACGGCTACGTGTATTATTCTATTTCGGTTGAATGTCACTGAAATAACAATCCGAACCGCCCCCCAGCCCCCAATTCTGGGGGAGCCGAACCTCAAAGTCCCCCAAAGTTGGGGGCTTAAAGCCCTACGGACATACCAGAAAAGGGGCGGTCAGAGTTAAGCATGTCCTTAAGTCAGTGCCATTCTATTTTGGTTCGTATCGATTGACGATCGGCTTTTTACCTCGTAGAACGAGCGGCAGGGGGGTTCTCGAGCACCAGGTTCTATTTACAATTTGAATAAGCGCTGCAATCGATTTTGCACCCAAACCATCAAATTTTTATCATCTTCAATACTATCGATTAATCCAAGCTGACGTAATTGTTTTTGTCGTTCTGCTAATTCTTCTTGATGAGTTTCTAATTCAGTCACAATGGTGTCATAAATTTTAGGATGGTTAGTTAGCAATCGTTTAAACCCATGTTGATTAATGGCAAACAGATGGGTCGGTTCTAAAGCCCGAACGGTAGCGGAACGAGGGACACCCAACATCAGGGAT
Organism: Pantanalinema rosaneae CENA516; assembly: GCF_050753385.1. Classification (NCBI taxonomy): domain Bacteria; kingdom Bacillati; phylum Cyanobacteriota; class Cyanophyceae; order Leptolyngbyales; family Leptolyngbyaceae; genus Pantanalinema; species Pantanalinema rosaneae. The sequence continues at coordinate 135,155 of NZ_JBLZFZ010000005.1, read as the reverse complement.
AATTCACCAAAGAACTTGCCCGCCGGAAGAATACTCAAGGTTTTGTTGAGGGTTTCGCTGACAACTTCAACCGATCCGGCTAAAACAATATAAAACGCATTGCCTGGATCATTTTCTTGAAATAATGTTTCGCCCGTTGTCAATCGTTGCCGATAGCCACTTTCAATCACCTGACGTAATTGACCATCTGTAAGATGCTTGAAATAATCGACTTGTTGCAATAAGCTTTTGAGCGATCGCGTTGGCGAATTCGACCAGGCTGAAGTTGCCAGTTCCGGTTGAGTGCCATCCGGTAATTTAGGGTTCGTTTGGCGTACCCATAAATCCAGTTGGGGAAACGGAATCACAATGTCATGTTGGCGCAGTCCCTCTTCAAGGGCAAAGTACAGATCGCTTTTAATGTCTGTTGCCTGATCAATCTGGTTAACCCAGACGAGCAATTCCAAATCCAGGGAGCTACTGCCAAAAGCCAGGAAAATGACGCGGGGAGCCGGATCTGCTAATACCTGAGGATGGGCATAGGCGCACTCCAATAGGACTTCAGTAGTGATGACCAGATCGGAGCCATAGGCAACCCCAACCGGAACATGCAACCGAGCGGTGTAGTTGTCGTAGCTCCAGTTCACAATGCGGCTATCAGCAAGTTGATGATTGGGCACAACCACATTGCCCCCATCCCGCGTCCGCATTACAGTAGCTTGCAGAGAAATTTCCTGAATATACCCAGCCACACTCTCCAGTTCAACGTAGTCTCCCACTCGGACTTTGCGAGCCAGTAGTAAATTAATTCCACTGACAAAGTTGACCGTTAGGTTTTGCAGCCCCAACCCAATTCCCACCCCTAAACCACCCGCCAGGACAGCTAATGATGCCAGGTTAAACCCAACTGTTTGCAAGATCACGATCAGACTGAGGGTACCAAGGCTATAGCTAATCAGAGTTGCGATCGCTTCCCGATTGTGAGTATCCAGTTTGAGTCGGGTCAGCAAGCGATTAGCCAGCAGCCGCCTGAAACCCTGAATCAGGTAAACAATCAGCAGTAAAGCCAGAACAAACTTGATAATTGAGCCGAGCGAAAAAGCATTCTCCCCAAATTGGAATAAGGGCATGTTAAATAAGTGAGTGGCACTTGTCCAAAGGGCTTGTAGAATACTAGGCATTAGTTCAAAGGGAGAAAAATCAAGTCGCTTTTAGAATACCCAATCTAACCGCGATCGCACCTAAAACGATACGATCGCATCGTGATCAATGGGATAAGCTCAACTGTGATCCGGTTTCAGTCTTAATCACTTCAATTCGGGTCTGGAATGCTTCCTTAAAGTGAGGCACATGCGTCACCGTCAGAATGCAAGCAAAATCCGGTGCGATCGCAGTGATGGCAGCAATCAAGCGATCGCAGCCTTCTGCATCCTGGGTGCCAAATCCTTCGTCAATAATCAGCATTTGTAATGCCGTTCCCGATCGCTGTGCCAGAAGGCGAGAGAGGGCTAACCGAATGGCAAAGTTGACACGGAAAGCTTCGCCGCCAGAGTAGGTTTCGTAGGGGCGTGTGCCCTGGGGATCGGCAATTAGAATATCTAACGTTTCAATCAATTTAGCTTGAAACCCTTTGGCTTTGGCACTGCGGGATTGATCGCGACGGTGCGATCGTTGCGTAATGAATTGCACATGCAGTTGATTGCCACTTAAGCGATTGAGAATTCGATTCGTCTCGGCTTCTAATTGTGGCAATATATTTTCAATCATTAATGCTTGAATCCCATTCTTACCAAAAGCTTGAGCCAGTTCCTGGTAGATGCGGTATTGGCGTTGAGCCGTTTGGAGTTGGGTGCTGAGTGCTGAGTGCTGAGTGCTGAGCAGGGCAAGTTGCTGTTGTTGTTGTTGTAAACGTCCTAAATAAGCCAGGTGTGTGTCTAATTGCCCTCGTTGTTGCTGAATTTTTTGTTCTAGCTCTTGAATTTGTGACTTTAGATCTGGAACTTGTTGTAAGTATTGAACTAAAGCAGCAATTTGAGTTTGAATCGCCTGTTGATTCTGCTGCCGATCGTGGAGTAATTGCGTCAGTTCTTCAACCCGTTGCCGTACCTGGGGATACTTTTGTCCTGCCTGGTGTAGCTCTTGATAATGTAGTTGCCAGGACTGAGCCTCTCGCAGGGCAAGCCGCAGGGCATTATGCTGCTCCAGGTCATAGCCGATCGTTGTCAGTTGTTGATCGAAGCTGGCGAGGGTGGCGGTAGCGTCTTGCTGGTACTGTTCTAGTTGAACCTCTAGTTGGGTCAGTTGAGCGATAAGTTCAGGTCGTCGTTGAGCAAGTTGTGCCTGTCGGCGTTGGGCTTGCTTAATCTCTGCCTGCTTAATCTCTGCCCAGCGCCAGCGATCGACATCCCCGCGCACGAGAGCATGGGTTTTCTCATCGTAGTTGAGTTGTGCCAGATGACGATCGAGTAACTGAATTTCCTCTTGCAACTCCTGGGCATACTGACCGGATTGCAACGTCTGTTCCAACTTCGCTGTCTCTGCCATCACCTGGAGTAAAGTCGCTTGTAAACTGGCAGTCATTTGCAGTTGTTCTTGCAGTTGTCCGCGTCGCTCTAGCACTGCCCCATAGCCCGCTAATTCATGTTCCAAATCCCGATATTCCTGACGGAGAATTTGAATTTCTCGTTCGGAGGCAGAGAGTTGTTCGCGAATCACCCAAATTTGATTGAGAATTTCTTGTTTTTGTTGCTGGTGTTTTTCCATCACCAGATGCCAGTGGTGTTCATCCAAAGGTCGATCGCAGAGGGGACAGGGTGGGTAACTCGATCGCAACGGATAATCTGCCGCTTGTGATTCTGCCGCTTGCCAGTGGCGATAGCTAAGGGTTTCAGACTCTTGGTTACCACTCTCTACCTCAGCGACGATCGCGAGATCGGCAACTGGTTCCTCTACTTCTACCTCTTGTTTGAGTAATTGAATCTTTTGCTCAACTTCCGCCAGTTGAATTTCATAATTGCGTTGGTGTACCTGAAGCCGTTCCATGAAATCCCGGCGTTCTAACCCCCGATCGCGAACTTTTTGCTGATAGAGGCGTTGCTGTTCCAGTGCCGCGATGCGATCGCTGACCTGAACGATCGCCTGTTGTAATTGGGGTTGATGTTCTTGCTGTGCCCGTAACTGTTTGGCAGAGGTATGCAGTTCTTCCAGCCGAGCGAGTAAGCGGGTGTGGGCACGATCGAGTTGACTTTGTAGGTGTTGACGACGTTGGGATAAGGGAGCGACTTGAGTTTGCAATTGATCAAGCTGTTGTAATTGCACCCGTGCTTGATGGAGTTGTTGCAGTGCCGCTTCCACTTCCAGCGATCGCTGAAGAATCTGCTGAATCTCCTGATCTTGTTGCGTTAATGCTTCTAAGTGGGCATCAATCTGTTGCAATTGCCGCTCAACCTCTGCCACCTGTTCCGAGTGCTGCTCTTGATACTGTTGGCGTTGTGCCTGGACTAATTGATAGGTTTTAAATCGCGTTGCCAACTGTTCTTCTTGCGCTTGCAACCGTTGCCAATGGGCGTATCCGGCGACGATCGTCTGTTCCTGTTGTAATAACTGCTCTAGTTCTTGTTGCTGTTGTTGAGCCGTAACCAGTTCCTGCTGTAACCGCCGACTATCCTGCTCTAACATGCGGTGCTGCTGCTGTTGCCAGCTCAACTGTTGCTGCCAGGTGTGATACTGATGTTGAGTGGCTTGTAACGTCTGGAGCTGCTGTGTATCTGCGGTTTGCTGCTGTTGCATCTCTGCCAGCGTTAGTTCCAGGTTTGCCTGTTCTGTGGCGATCGCTTCACGTTGCCACAATTGGGTTTGAATTGCCTCTAACTGCTGTTCTAACAGGTCTACCTGACCTTTGAATTGGCGAGATTGATCTTTCGCCCGTTCGGCTAATTCATCATAATGCGAGAGTTTTAGTAAGTCTGCCAGAATTTGCTTACGCTCACTGGGTCGCTTCAGCATAAACTCATCTGCCCGTCCCTGCCGCAGATATGCCGAATTGACGAAAGTTTCAAAATCTAACTTCAGGTGTTCCAGAATTAGTTGCTGAGTCGCCCGCACTCCTTTCGCCGTCAGACTACGAAAGTTGGTTAAGGGTTTGGTCGGAGACGGAGGCTGAACAGATGGTTCTGATGGTAATGGGGCGTTGTCAGGCTCGATCGCAATCTGGAACTCTAGGGTTGTCGTTTGTCCCCGTTGGCGGCTACGGAGGATGCGATACGTCCGTTGGTGAATCGTAAAGATGAAATCCACCTGAGCTTCCGCAGCCCCGGTATGAATCACATCATCTTCCGAGACTGCCCGACTTTCTCCCCACACTGCCCAGGCGATCGCTTCTAACAAAGACGATTTGCCAGCGCCATTCGACCCACAGATGCACGCAGTATGTAGCCCCTGAAAATCCAAACTGGCTTCCTGGTAGCTAAGAAAATTCTTAAGGATTAGGCGCTGGGGAATCATGCAACTTACAAAAAACGCCTAATTCCAGATTAGCAGTACAATCGCACTTCAGTACACCTGATCCTAAAGAAATTACTCAAATAACTACTTTTTGAAACCGGGTTGATCTACGGCTCTACTTGAGCCTGGTGCAACGCTTTCTGCTTTAAATACTCAATATCATTTTTGGCTAATTGCCATTTTTGATAAAAAATTTGAGCGGATTCCGCTTTAATTGGGTCTTCCTCTCGCGGCAGGATAGTTTTAGACCCTTTTTCATATTTCCGCCCTGACCTATGGTTGGCATACCGACGGGAGCGCGTATAGCCCATCTGTAAAAATTTCCGTGCCATATCCATGCCGATGAAATCTCCCTGCGCTTTGTAAGTCAGAAACAGGTCGTAGATTTTGTCCGCCGATCGCTGAGCGATTTCGGGTGTTTTGAATTTCCAATAGGGTAAGATTTCACTTTTATAGGGTTCCACCAGCAATACCCCCTGCTCTCCCCGACCCACCCGATAAAGTTCTGGATGTTGCCGAAAATCGATCGTGGTGAAATCCAGTGAATAATCAAACTCTTGCATGAATCTAGATAGTTGTTAAGGGCTGATTAAAGCTAAAAGCCTCCATCAATATGAAGGCTTTTCAACAGTAACGATCAGTTTTATGTAAACTGAACTCGCACGATTAATAAACTCTCCGGCTAACGATCGCGTAGTACAACCATAGGGCAATCACTGAACCAATGATGGCAATCAGTAGACCACCGAACGAAAAGCCTACTCCGGTTAACACAAACGAACCCGTGGTGAGTAAGGTATACAATGTGCCACCGACAAACGCGCCGATGATGCCCAGGAGCATGGTGCCTAAAATACTACTACTTTGATAACCGGGATAGATGGCTTTTGCGATCGCGCCTGCCAACAGACCTAAAACAATCCAAGCTAAGATACCCATCGTTAAATCTCCTTGTGCAACCGGATACTTAAAATCGTTTGTATCCTTGATTAAATCGATACTTCTATACTTTACAAAGTCGATCTAATCTTGGTTGCCTATCTTCTGGAGGAATTTAACTCTGCTGAAAGATAGATCGTTAATGTTTAAGAGTTATTGACTGGAATCAATCGGGCGATAAAAGGTCAATGCCGTACTGCCATAGACCTTTTGCCGACAAATTTCTAAGGTTTCCGGTGGGATAAAATCATGGCGATCGGGGCTATGTTCAACCGCTAATTCACCTGTATCTGCCAGCAAATGATAGGTCGCGATCGCCTCTAACACGGGTTGATATAAATCACTGGCATAGGGCGGATCAAAGTAAATGCGATCGAACTGTTGTCCAGCGAGAATCGGTAGCCGTTTGCTCACATCACCACGCAGCACTTGAAACTGTTGCTCTGGTTGCGCCACTTGCTGCCAGTTTTGCTGAATCACTCCACAGGCACGACCAGACTGCTCAATCCCAATCACCTTAGATGCGCCACGGCACAGGGCTTCCGCTCCCATTGCCCCACTGCCCGTACAAAGATCCAGCCAGCGACAACCCGCGATCGTACCCTGCCAGATATTAAACACGGCTTGCCGCACGATCGCAGCAGTAGGGCGGGTATCCAGTCCCGGTAAGGTTTTGAGTTGTCGATTGCCGTAGATTCTCAGGCTCATTCCTACCGATCAGACCCTAGAGAGTTGGCGGTTGGTGACGAGTTGCACGAAGTTTGCCAGTATCCGTAGTCCGGCATCCGAGGACTTTTCGGGGTGAAACTGGACTGCCATCAAGTTATCGCGGGCGATCGCGGCAGTAATCGTTTGGCTGCCGTGGGTGATCGTCGCCGCTCGAACACTCGGATCGATCGGATCAACGTAGTAGGAGTGGACAAAGTAGACCCAGGGATTGGCGGGAAGCTGCTGCCACAACGCGGAGTCTGGTTGGGTGAATTGCAACTGGTTCCAACCCATGTGGGGAATGGTAATCCCCGGTTCATGCTGAAACCGTTTCACGGTGCCGGGAATAATGCCTAATCCAGGTTCCCGACCTTCTTCACTCGAATCAAACAGGATTTGTAGACCGAGACAAATTCCCAAAAATGGCTTACCACTGGCGATCGCTTGCTGAATCGGGGCTTCTAACTGGCGCGATCGCAGATGTTGAACGGCTGGATCAAATGCCCCCACACCGGGAAGCACGATCGCATCGGCTCGTTCTAACTCAGTGGCAGAATCCGTCACATGAGGCGTTGCGCCTGCCTTCTCCAGCCCTTTACAGGCAGAGTGCAAATTTCCCATGTCATAGTCTACTACTGCAATGACTGGCATCGCTCGTCCTCGCTTGATTGATTCCTATTGTGTAGCATTGTAGTTTGAATCTCGGCACTCTGGAAAATTGGCAAGCAACTATGGCTCCTACGGTACTTCTGACCTCCTTTGATATTTGGGAATCGCATCATGTTTCCAACTCATCGGATGATTTGATTGCGGCGATGCTACAACGAGGTTGGTTGTCTGATACAACTCATCTGCTCCGGCGACTGCCCGTATGTTTCCAATTTGCGCCTGAGCAAGTGATTCGCAAAATTACAGAGCTACAACCGGAACTGGTAATTTGCTGTGGCATGGCAGAAAAACGCCACCAGTTAACCGTGGAATCAAATGGAAAACATCAGGGAGAGGTGCTACAAACCCCGATCGATCTGAATAGGATGGTGGCAAATTTGCCCATGACTGAAGTGAGCCATGATGCCGGAAATTTTGTTTGTAATTATCTTTATTACTCGGTCTTAAAGCATTTTCAAACGATGTCTCTTGCCAATCGGAGTCTGTTTGTCCATGTCCCGGTATTGCACTCGAATAATCAAGAGGCGATTTTGCAGGATTTTCGATCGCTGCTGCATTCCCTGCAATCTCAGCAACAACTGAGCGCTAATTTACGTCAGAACTCGCTATGATCAGTCCGCTAGCTACGACCCCTTCTGAATCGAGATTAACTATCATCCATGCTACCGTTTTTGCCGATCGTCACTTTGGCGCAAACTCCTGCCCCCGCCCCGACTCCTACTCCCACACCGACACCCACGCCACAAGAGGTGAGAGTGGTTCAACCGGTGCGACCATTGCCCGGTCAGTTAGATTCCGTCCTGGTTTTCAATAGCAATAGTCCTGAACTGGTATTGAAAGAAGGGATTCTGTTGTCTACCTTTCCGTCTACGGGGAAACGGACTCCCACGGCTCATTTGAATGTGCCCTTAGAGGGACGGTTTGATGTGTTTGCTCACCATATTGCCAGGGCTGAACCACCGGAAGATCTGCGAACCTTGTATATCGGAGTGATTCTGCATAATCCGGGGACTCAACCCGTGACGGTGGATATTTTGCAAGCGGCTAGTTACCTGAGCCAACCGGATGCCCCGTTTATTGATCTGCCCCCGTATGTCGATAATCCGACGGGGTTGGTGTATGCGGGGCCTGGCAGTCGGGCGATGGATGACATCCTCCGAGGTAAGCGACAGGAAGGGTTCCCAGCACAAATTCAGATTCCCCCAGGGGAAAGCCGGATGCTGATGAATCTACCCATTCCAGTCAGACCTCTAACTCCGCCGCTCAATGGTCGATCGAGCCTGATCCGCCTGAACAGTAGTGGGGCAATTTATGCGGCCAGTCTGGCAATGTTTGCCAAACCCGAAGCCGATGGTAGTGAACGAGCACCCACCCTGGAAGAATGGCAGACCCTCTTGGAAACCGGGGAATTATCGGGACCACGCGATCGCACTCCTACCCCCCCTGACCAGAAAACAGGACAGATTATCTATGGACGAGTGGCGGGAGTTGCCCGAGGGTCGCAGTGGACAGGACAGGTGGTTGATGCCACTGCCCAACCGGATAATCTGGCAACCTGGCATCTGAGTGTCCCTTCGGCGGGGCAAGCGTTCTCCTATGGCTTGAGTACCTTAATTGGCGGCAGATTAGGAACGGGTCAGGTGCAAACTACCCCCTTACTGGCTCGCTACCCGGATACTGCGTATCAAACCCACGGTAACTATGCGATCGAGTACAATCTGACCCTGCCGTTACAGAACACGACTCAGGAGACTCAGACGGTACAAGTCGCGGTGGAAACTCCAATTAAAGAAGACACCCCCAAAGATGACACTCTCCGCTTTTTCCAACCTTTACCCCGCCAGGTGTTTTTCCGAGGTACGGTACGGGTGCGGTACAACGATGATCAAGGCTTGCCGCAAACGCGGTATGTTCATCTGGTGCAGCGACGGGGACAACAGGGTGAACCCCTGATTACCATGACCATGAAACCGGGCGATCGCCGGTTAGTTCAGGTTGATTTCCTCTATCCACCGGATGCCACGCCGCCGCAAATTCTCACAGTGCGCTCTCAGTGATTTCCTTGATTACCGTGTCAAAGTTGGTTTGAAGCGATGAAATTGCAACGGACTCCGTTAATTTTGCTGGCGATCGCGGTGCTATTCGGTGGGGTCGTGTATCTGGTGGAGAGCCAGCGCACTGCCCAACCGGAAGCAACTGCCGAAGGACAGGGACAACGCCTGTTTGGCTTTGAGGAAGGTCAGGTGCAAGCCTTAACGCTGACCACAGCCCAGCAGACTCTCACTTTCAACAAAGTACCTGCCGATCAAGCCAAGTCTCCTGCCGCCAGTCCATCACCGTCGCCTAGCCCCATGGCAACTCCTCTAGCCGTTCCCACTGTCTGGAGGATGACCGCTCCAGAGAAAACCCTGGCGAATGAGGCAGCCATTGCCTTCCTGGTTAACCTGATTGCGACGGGCAAGCAGCAGCAAACCTTGACTGTGCCGATCGCCCGACAGGCTGAATTTGGGTTAGACAAACCCTTAGCGACGATCGAGGTCAAACTTCAGGATCAACAAACCCATCGCTTGATCTTAGGGAAACCGAATTTTAATCGCAGTGGGTTGTACGCTCGGATTGATCCACCCCCCACTCCCCAGGAGAACCTGGCTCTGGCGATCGTCCCGATCGAGTTTGAAACTGCCGTGAACCGACCGTTAGCCGAATGGCGACAGAGCGATCGCCCTGCGGCAGCAGCGCAACCAACGACATCACCCACAGAGCCAGCGATTGAAGGGCAAAATTCTGATTCGGCAGGAGAGCAATCTCAAGAAATCGATCGCTAGTGCATAAGATCGGTGGGTGAAGCCTAATAAAAGAATTAGAGAGATAGTTCACCAACTCAAGGATAGGAAGATATAGTGATCTTTTTATCCTTGAGCTTTTATTACCTGCCAAGCCTGTAGTGATGACTAGCCCAACTGCAACTCTATTGATTTCTTGCCCCGACCAACGGGGATTAGTGGCAAAGTTTGCGAATTTCATTTACTCTAACGGCGGTAATATTATCCATGCCGATCAACATACCGATGCTGCCGCCGGATTGTTCCTCACCCGCCTGGAATGGTTGCTAGACGGCTTCAATCTCCCCCGTGACATTATTGGGCCTGCCTTTAACGCGATCGCCCAACCGTTACAAGCCAACTGGGAACTCCATTTCTCGGATGCGATTCCCCGCATTGCCATTTGGGTGAGTAAACAAGACCATTGCTTATTTGATTTACTCTGGCGGCAACGGGCAAAAGAATTCCATGCCGAGATTCCCCTGATCTTAAGCAACCATCCCGATCTAGAAGCGATCGCCCACCAGTTTGGCAGTGATTATCACTATATTCCGATTACCAAAGACACCAAAGCAGATCAGGAAGCGAAACAGTTGGCACTACTGCAACAGTACAACATTGATCTGGTGGTGTTAGCGAAATACATGCAGGTATTAAGCGCCGACTTTATTCAGCAATTTCCCCGGGTAATTAATATTCACCACTCATTTCTACCTGCCTTTGCCGGAGCGAACCCCTACCATCGAGCCTTCGAGCGCGGTGTCAAAATTATTGGGGCCACGGCTCACTACGCCACCGCCGATCTGGATGAAGGTCCCATTATTGAACAGGATGTGGTGCGTGTCAGCCACCGAGATCATGTTGACGATTTAATTCGTAAAGGCAAAGACCTGGAACGGGTCGTGTTGGCACGCGCAGTGCGGTTGCACCTCCAGAACCGGGTTTTGGTCTACGGCAATCGCACCGTGGTCTTTGGCTAACCTACAGCCGTCCGCAAATGAATGCACCACACTTGTTAATTCAGTCAGCCCCCTTTTCTGGTATGCCCGTAGGGCTTTAAGCCCCCTTTCTACGATGCCGTCAGGCTATATTCTGAGGGACTTTGGCTCCTGTTCCCCCCAGAATTGGGGGGCTAGGGGGACGAAAACTGCTGTAATTATTTTCTGCGTCGGAAAAACCAACCAAACCGTCGAGTTGCCCGAGTTTTCCGGCGAATCGGTTTCACGCCAAATCCCGGTCGCCGATTGGCTAGGGGTCGGGAGGGCGGCGGTTCTGCTAATCTCACTTCTGCCTGTTCCGTTGGTCGGGAAGGTTCATCGACTAAAAAATCTTCCTTGGCATTCCACCAGGCTGCTACTAGACCACCTGCGACCCCTGCTACGGCTCCTAAAAATACACTTAAAGTCGGCGGATATCGCAGGAGGGCAAAGGAGATCATGAAAAATAACCAGAGTTGGAATCCGGTTGATGTCCCGGCGGAACTATCGGGTCGTTGAGCCATAAAGCAATAAATGTGAACGGCGAACAAAGAGCGTTTCTCAGCCTGTTCTTACAGGAGCCAAAGTCCCATCGTTGGCTAATTTTCTAAGTGTGAAGAATAGTTGCTATTTTTACAGGTCTGATCGGTTAAGCTAGACGGATTACCGACCTATGTCATGAGTAGACTACATACAAGGGATAAAATTCATCAATTTTTCCAACTTTCTGCTCCTCTAGGTATATATCTTCATGAATAGTTTGGTTACACTCGCTACTCTTTAAGAGAGAGCAGTCAAGATCTTAGAAACATGTCTGATACCCCTACCATCATCCCCGATCGGGTTAGTACGCTGGAACTATCTAAACTCTGGATTCATAAAGCTTTGCAAGAATTTGAACAGGAACTCCAAGCGCAGGAACTCCGGGCGCAGGAGAATCAAGATCCTCAACCTGAGGAAGACGACCCAGCTAGTTAGGGATTTGCTCGTTAATATTGGATTACCTTAGAGAAAATAATTCTGATGGCGATCAGTCATCGGTAGAGTGACCTACGGGGTCGGCTCCATAGCATAAATTGAGGCAGAAAGACCCTGGGTTGGGTGGCTAACTCAGGGTATCTTGCGTGGAATCAAATTCTGGGCGAGGTTGAATACAGAGTTCCCCCTAGGATATAACCTGACGGTATCGTAGAAAGGGAAAAGTTCAGGTGACGATCGTGCCTGTTCAAACAACCTCCAAACTATTCTCTAAAAAGCAATATTAGGCATAGTGATTGATTGAGAGAGTTGATTGCCCGATCGCGCGGTAATCCTCACTAGTTCTACATAATTAAGTTGTTTACTCTATAAAAGAAGACTACTTAATAACTGTTGGAAAAGTGATTAAAAATTCTGGCTAGTTTCAGGGAATACTGTGACCTGGAATTAACAGTGTTAGAGGAAAATTTCCTGTTTAAGTTGCGGTTGGAGATATTTACATCGCTCTCTTAAAACTAGCGATCTAATAAGATTTAAATTTCACTCTACCCGCAAGCAATTGGATAACAGTGGAACCGTTTATTGACCGTTTATCCTGGTTTGACGAGCGTAGAAACGATGACCATCACTCGATCCATAGAAACATTAACTGAGTTGCAAGGTAACTCTTTAATCGAATCTAGCCATTTCATTCAAGCCGAAATTTTAGCGAAGTTAGGATTTCTCCCACCGTTTTTCCTCCCTGCGATCGATAATCTTCAGGTATTAGCCCACCTCTGGCATCAAGCCCTGAGTGCCTATTTAGATAATCCTTTACCCGCCTTATTTAAAGAAAAATTATCGGCTTATTTATCACGGTTTTGTATCGTGCCCTATTGCATGATTTGCCATAGTTGCTCCCTCTATAGTTTAGGGATGCAGGCAAAAAACGTGCTGAATTTATTACAATCACCGCCCCCTACAGCACTGGAGCTAGAACACCATTTAGCTATCCTGATGTCCTATCCCGATCGCCTGACTGAACTATCGCAACTCGATACCGAGATCGGGGATAGTATCCTGAATTGTGCCATTTTTATGGCGCTGCAAGCCGAAGCCACGGAACCCTACCGTCTCGAATTGCGGCGGTTGTTAGGAGAGAGCAACTACCAGCATTTAATCACGTTTATTGCCTATGTCAAAAGCTGCCATAGCTGGATGGAAGCCAACTCAGGCATTGCCTATCAAGACGATCGCCGGGTGCAGGAAAACTTTGATGCCTTGATTGCTCAGGAGCCTGAATTAGCCGATTTCTTTCGTTACTATTGGCAGCAGGCAAAACGCGATCGCCAAACCTGGGCAGAACAGCAAGCGGAACTCGCGGAACGCAAGCAAGCCGAAATTGCCCTCCGTCACAGTGAAGAGCGGTTTCATTTGATTGCCCAAGTCACCAACGATGCCATCTGGGAGTGGGATTTGTTGACCGATCGGGTTTGGTGGAATGAGGGGGTGCAAACGCTGTTTGGCTATCATCCCCATGGGGTTGAACCAGGCGTAAGTTGGTGGTATGACCACATTCACCCTCAGGATCTCAATCGCGTCGTTGCCCATATCCATCAGGTATTACAAAGTTCAGCCCAATTTTGGTCAGACGAATATCACTTTCGATGTGCGGATGGTCACTATGCCTATGTCAGCGATCGCGCCTACATCATTCGGGATACGGATGGTCAGGTGTTACGGATGATTGGTGGCATGACGGATATGACCGAACGCAAGCGGGTGGAAGACGATTTGGCGACCCAAACCAAAATCCTTCAGAAACAAGCCCAATTGCTTGATCTGGCAGATAATGCCATTTTGGTGCGTGATATGGATAACCGCATCACCTTTTGGAATCACGGTGCTGAACGGCTCTATGGGTGGACGAAGGAACAGGGATTAGGGCAATGTTCCCATACCTTCCTCCAAACCAAATCAACTACTCCGATCGCCGCCATCTATCAACAATTGCTCCAGGATAACTATTGGCATGGGGAGTTAACCCATATCCGGCAGGATCACAAGCTGGTGACGGTCAACAGCCATTGGGCATTACAGCGGGATCAGGCTGGTAATCCGATCGCGATTCTGGAGATTAATAGTGATATTACCGAGAAAAAAGCCCTGGAATCCCAGGTACTCCGAGCGCAGCGCATGGAAAGCCTTGGTACCCTTGCGGGGGGTATTGCCCATGATTTGAATAATATCTTGACTCCGATTCTCTCGTCGGCACAATTGTTGTTGATGCAAGATACCTCCAACGATCGCAAACGGCAGCAGTTATTAGAAATTATTCAAGACAGTGCCAGACGGGGAGCAGACCTGATCAAACAAGTGTTATCCTTTGCTCGGGGAATCGAAGGTAAACGCACGATTCTCCAGACTCGCCATTTAATTTCGGAAATTCGCCAGATTGCCCAAGAGACGTTCCATAAATCGATTAATTTGCACCTGAATCTTGCCCGTGATCTCTGGCTGGTTTCTGGAGATGCCACACAACTGCATCAGGTCTTGATGAACCTCTGTGTGAATGCCCGTGATGCCATGCCGCAGGGGGGGCAGTTGAGCCTTAGTGCTGCCAACTTATGGATCGATCAGCAATATGCCCAGATGCATTTAGATGCTCAAGTCGGATCTTACATTGTGATTACGGTAGCGGATACGGGAATGGGGATTCCGCCGGATCATCTGGATCGCATTTTTGAACCATTTTTTACAACTAAGGAAGTGGGACAGGGGACAGGGTTAGGGCTATCCACGGCGTTAGCGATCGTCAAAAGTCATGCTGGGTTTGTGGAGGTTCATAGTCAGCCTGGTCAGGGCACAGAATTTAAAGTTTACTTACCGGCAGTGAAGACCGATGAACCCCAGGCAATTCCCGATGAGGAAGTTTCGATCGGGCGGGGAGAACTGATTCTCGTGGTCGATGATGAAGCGGCAATTCGGGAGAGTAATCAAGTTTCTCTGGAAGCCTATAATTATCGGGTGCTGACCGCGATCGATGGCATTGACGCGATCGCCGTTTATGCCGAACATAAACAGGAGATTCAACTGGTGTTAGTGGATTTGATGATGCCAACGATGGATGGAGCCGCTGCGATCCGAGCCTTAAAACGCATTAACCCCCAGGTTAAACTGATTGCAGTGAGTGGGTTAGTTTCCAGCAGCCAACTGTCTACCTCGATTGAAGGTGACATTCATGCCTTTCTCCCTAAACCCTATACCGCTAATGAGTTAGCCCGATGTATTGCCCAGGTTTTGCAGGGAGTATAGAGAAGGTTGAGCAGTCAGGAGCAAGCGAACTACTGGTATGAAGGTCGCTGTCCGCGATCGGGGGACTGGTTGCGCTTACCACGAACACCGGAGGCAGAGGCGATCGCGCGGGAGTTAATGCAAGCGTTGGCAATGGACGATCGCTATGCGCGTGAGGGCAAAATGTATGGAATCTTACTGGTAGAGACAGCGACCGGAGAACGGCAAGTTCTCAAAGCCTTCTCTGGATTATTGCAGGGAGCCGCGATTATCGCCGGTTGGGTGCCGCCGATTCCCGGACGCGATCGGGTGGCGCTGGCAGAAGCGCAAACTCTAGCCGCCTTAGCCGCGATTAAACAAGAATTAATTGCCTTACACCAACTACCTGAGCGATCGCAGTATGCCGAGTTGCGTACCGCCTACGATCGGGATTTACAGCAATTAACTACACGCCATCAGCAACGTAAACAGTCCCGTCATCAGCAACGCCAACTTCTTCTCGATACTCTGAATGGAGAAAGTTTAGCCGCGCAACTCAGACAACTGGAACAACAAAGCCAACGAGATGGGATCGAACGCCGACAATGGAAACGCCAACGAAATGCAGCATTAATGCCACTCCAACAAATTCTGGAGCTAGCAGATCATCGCATCCAAGCCTTAAAGCAACAGCGTCGAACCTTATCGCGGCAGTTACAAACCCAGATGCATCGACATTACTGGATGACCAATTTCGCTGGGGAATCCTTATCCCTGGAGCAAGTGATTACCGGGGGGGCAATGCCCACAGGAACGGGAGAATGCTGTGCGCCCAAATTACTTCACTATGCGGCAACTCACGGACTGCGACCGATCGCTATGGCAGAATTTTGGTGGGGTGGGGATGGGCAGGCGGGAGATAAATTAGCCGGAGAGTTTTATGGAGCCTGTGTCGATCGCTGTCAGCCGTTAATGGGATTTCTGCTATCCGGGCTATCCTCTGCACCAACAACCAGTCCGCCTGAGCATCTAGCCTTACCCATTATTTACGCAGATGACTGGTTGATTGCCGTGAATAAACCAGCCGGGTTGTTATCGGTTCCCGGTCGCTATCACGATCGCCAGGACAGTGTTCTCAGTCGGTTGCGCCATGGGCTACCGGATGGAGATGCCCTATTGCCTGCCCATCGCTTGGATCAGGAGACATCGGGAGTGTTATTATTTGCCCGCGATCGCCCAACTTACCACGCCATTAGCCAACAGTTTCAGCACCGCACCATTCGTAAACAGTATGAAGCCATTCTGGCAGGACAGATTAGCCAATCAGAGGGGATCATTGACTTACCATTGTGGGGTGATCCCAACGATCGACCGCGACAACAGGTGCATGAACAATGGGGGAAACCCAGCCAGACTCAGTTCCACGTTCTTGCTAAAACGGCGACAACTACCCGCATTGCTTTGATTCCGATTACAGGTCGTACCCATCAACTGCGAGTTCATGCCGCCGATGCCAGAGGGTTGGGCACTCCGATTCTGGGCGATCGCTTGTATGGCTGTCTGTTAGATAGCGATCGCTTGTACCTCCATGCCAAGTCTTTGCAATTCCGGCATCCTCAATCTGAACAATTGGTTTTGCTTCAGGTAGACACTCCCTTTTGATGTTTAAAACTATACTTTAGAATACTTAGAAAATAACGGGTGATGCGTTAAAATTTATATTTCTGTGCATGATGTTATGTCCTCAAATTCCCAGGAAAGCCCAGTCGGTCGTGATGAAAATTTGGCGGCATTACAGGTGAGTGAACACTCAAGGTCAGAAGCTAGCACGATCGCTGATGCACTGAGACAATTTCCTGGGACAGAGGATAACCGTTCTGGCTGGTTGAACGATCGTCCATTCCATACGCTGTTTG
Source organism: Pantanalinema rosaneae CENA516 (assembly GCF_050753385.1). Taxonomy (NCBI): domain Bacteria; kingdom Bacillati; phylum Cyanobacteriota; class Cyanophyceae; order Leptolyngbyales; family Leptolyngbyaceae; genus Pantanalinema; species Pantanalinema rosaneae. The sequence continues at coordinate 118,412 of NZ_JBLZFZ010000005.1, read as the reverse complement.
AAGCTGTGATGGATGCTGTCGTAATTATCAACCATCAAGGCTATTTGGTTGCCGCTAATCAAGCTGCCTGTGAGTTATTTGGCATAGCGCGGCAAGATTTATTGGGACGATCGATTGCTGATTTCATTGCCTCTGAATTACAGCTACACCAGGTTAGACAGGAGGTTCAACTACAGGTAGAGGAACGGGGTGAGTTAACCTTAGTCCGAGCGGATCATACGATACGGGAAGTAGAATATACTACCACCGCCAATTTTATGCCCCATGCCCATCTGTTGGTATTGCGGGATGTCACAGAACAGCGCCAACTAACACACCAGGTTCAGCAGTGTCATCAGGGATTAGAACAGCACCTCCAAGCGTGTACTGTTGAGTTGCCGCAAACCAAGGCTGATTGGCAAACTACCATCGATCGCCTGCAAACTCAGATCTGCCAATACGAACAATTAGTGGTACAACTCCGTCATCAATGCCACCAGTTACAACACCTGATTGATGCGTTACCCGTGTGTATTGCCTATACTGATCGCGATCGCTGTTATCGCTATGCCAATCAGAATTATCAAATCTGGTTTAACCTGAAACCCACAGACATCATTGGCAAATCGTTGAATGAGGTACTTGGCAGCACTGCCTACCAAGAGATTAAGCCCTATGTAGATCGAGTGATGGCAGGGGAACAGGTGGTTTATGAAGCGACAGTACCCTACGCCCAGGGAGGGGTACGTCATATTCAGGGCACATTAGTGCCAAATGTTGACAGCGAGGGGATTGTTCAAGGTTACTATGCTTTGATTCTCGATTTGACCGATCGTCGCCAATTAGAACTAGCCCTGCAAGCCAATCAACAAAAGTATCAAACCTTGTTTGAAATTTTGCCCATTGGGGTTTGTATTACGGATACGACTGGCAAGATTTTGGAAGTTAATTCTGCATCAGAGCGAATTTTGGGCATTCCAATTGCCGAACAGATCTGTCGAACCTGTGATGATCCAACCTGGCAGATTATTCGGCTGGATGGCAGTCCGCTCCCGATCGAAGAATACACGACGATACGGGCACTCCGAGAGCATCGCCTGATTGAGAATGAAGAAAAGGGGGTCGTTCGTCCCGATGGGAGTATTCGTTGGATTTCGATCAGTGCTGCTCCCATTCCCCTGGAATCCTATGGCGTGGCGATCGCCTATAGTGACATCACTCAGCGGAAACAAATTGAAACCATCCTGCGAAACAAAGAAGATCAATATGTTCGAGCGACCCAGGCTGGACAGGTTGGGGTGTGGGATTGGAATTTACAAACCAACGAGATCTATCTTGACCCCATGCTGAAACAGATGTTGGGCTACGCAGATCACGAGATTCGCAATCATCTCGATGACTGGAGCCAACATGTTTACTCAGAGGATTTACCTGCCGTCTTTGCCGCCGCTACGAATTATTTGGCAGGACGCACTACCGAATATGAGATTGAACACCGGATGGTACATCAAGATGGGAACCTGCGATGGTTTTTGGCTCGTGGTGTTGCTCTACGATCGGCAGATGGGCAACCCTATCGGATGATTGGTACCGATACCGACATTACCGAGCGTAAACAGGCAGAAATGGCTCTGCAACAGGCGCTACAAGAATTAACTCACCATGTTGACAATTCCCCTTTAGCAACCGTTCGTTGGAATCGTGAATTTCGCGTGGAACGCTGGTCTAAGCAAGCAGAGCAAATGTTTGGCTGGGCCGCTGCCGAAGTTATGGGTAAGACCATGTATGAATGGCAATTCCTATTTGAGGATGATGTGCCTCATATCAATCAAGCGGCGGCTCAACTGCTCAAGGGGGTGAGTGTCGTTTGTCATAACCGGAATTATCACAAAGATGGTTCTGTGCTGTACTGCGAGTGGTACAACTCTGCGCTTTTGGATGAACAGGGTCACTTAATTTCCCTATTGTCCCTCGCTCAAGATGTCAGCGATCGCAAGCGCCAGGAGGCAGAGCGGGAAGTGACGGAACTTGCCCTATGTCAGCGCGAACAGGAATTTCGTACACTGGCAGAAAACTCACCGGACGCAATTATGCGGTGCGATCGGCAGTACCGCTTCACCTATGTCAATCCTACAGTAGGTAAACTTGCTGGCATACCTGGTGAACAATTCATTGGCAAAACCACTACCGAACTAGGTTATTCCCAGTCCCTGATCACGTTTTGGAATCAAGCCCTGGAGCAAGTGTTTACTCAAGGACAAGAACAGACGATAGAGTATGAGATCGAACTACCGATCGGACAGCGCACCCTTTACTCCCGCCTGGTGCCAGAGCCATCGGCTACTGGAGAAATCACCTCAGTGCTGGTGGTTGCCCGCGACATCACAGATTTGAAACGGGCACAGGATGCTTTACAACAACAATCTGAGCGAGAACATAGCCTGCGATTAATCACCCAACATATTCGGCAGACGTTGGATCTCAACGATATTCTGGCAACGACGGTTACCGAAATCCAGCGGATTCTCCACGCCGATCGCACTCTGATCTTTCGGCTCAACTCCGATCGTTCGGGGGTGGTAATCCAAGAGGCGGTGCGCCCCGAGTATCCCGTGACATTAGCAATGCGTTGGGAAGATGAATGTTTTCCGCCAGATTGCTATGCCGCCTATTGTCAGGGTAATGTCCGCATCGTCCCAGATGTCACCTTAGATACCTGGGGAGCGTGTTTAGTGGAATTTATGCAACAAACCGCCGTTCAGTCCAAAATGGTAGCGCCGATCGTTCAACGACAAGACGAAGGAACAGCTAGGGTCTGGGGGTTACTCATTGTCCATGCCTGTGCGGAACAGCGCGTCTGGCATCTAGATGAAGCGAATTTGTTGGAACAGGTGGCAGATCAACTAGCGATCGCGATTCAACAATCCGAACTCCACCAGCAAATTCGCCAATCTGCCGATACGTTAGAACAGCAGGTGCAGGAACGAACGGCGGAACTGCAACAAGCGTTAGATTTAGATGCGACCCTCAAACGCATTACCGATCGGGTACGGGATAGTCTGGATGAAGACCAAATTTTGAAAACGGTGGTGCAAGCGTTGGGGCAGGCATTGGACTTAGAGTATTGTGATGCCTCAATTTATAATGCCGAGCAAACTATTTCGACGATTGCCTATGAATTTTCCAGTACACCTGAATCGGCTCAGGGATATACGTTTGCCCACACCGAGGCTCCCCATCCGGAAATTTATGCTCAACTCTTACAGGGTCAAATTTGTCAATTCAGTGAATTAACTCCCTATCACATTCGATCGCACCAACAGCGGCTGACAATCCTTGCCTGCCCGATCGTGGATGAACAACGGGTACTAGGCGATCTCTGGTTGTTCAAACCTTTAAAAGAGGCGTTTAACAACCTGGAAGTGCGACTGGTGCAACAAGTAACCAATCAATGCGCGATCGCTCTGCGCCAATCTCGCCTCTATCAAGTCTCTCAGGCACAGGTGCAAGAATTGGAGCGGCTGAATCATCTCAAGGATGATTTCCTCAGTACGGTGTCCCATGAACTGCGAACCCCAATGTCGAACATTAAACTGGCGACCCAAATGCTAGAAATTAGCCTGAATCGGTTAGGGTTGCTTGCTGACAAGTCAAATCCGATTAGTCGTTACTTTAGTGTATTGCGGGAAGAAGGGCAGCGTGAGATTAATCTCATCAACGATCTACTGGATTTAGCTCGCCTGGATGCGGGTAGTGAACCACTGAACTTAACGCCGATTGCGCTGCAAAATTATATTCCCCATTTAGCGGAATCCTTTATCGAACGAACCAAGCAACAACAGCAGGAGTTAGTCATCCAGATCGCCGAGAACCTGCCTGCCCTGACGGCTGATCTGCCCTATCTGGAACGGATTCTCAGTGAACTGCTGCATAATGCCTGTAAATACACCCCGGCTGAAGAACATATTACTGTATCCGCTCAACTGGTGTTAGAAACCATGGAGATTCGCATCAGTAATTCTGGGGTGGAAATTCCCGCTACGGAGTGCGATCGCATTTTTGATAAGTTTTACCGGATTCCCAACAATGATCCCTGGCAGCATGGTGGCACTGGGTTAGGGCTGGCATTGGTCAAAAAACTGACTGAACGGTTAGGCGGCAGGATTCGGGTGGAAAGTGGGAATAGACAAACCACCTTCATTCTAGAATTTGAGCGGTAGATCTGGAGGCGAAACCCAATCACCTAATTTACTGGCGGTACTTGTCCAGCAGCAGATGAACTGCATGAGGAATGACATCGGGTTGATCGATCCAAACAAAGTGACCACTTCTATCTGCATCTAATTGCACACAATGACTTGACAGGCTTTTAAACTGATGATGCATCCGATCGCGCAATCTATCAGCCGCTTTTAGAGGCATCAAAATAGTGATTAAGGATGCTTTGAAGAAAGCATGGGATTTGATACTGAGGATCGGTAAATCCTTTAAATCATTTGCACAACGAACTTGGCGACTACTGGTAGCCAGAGCTAGCAGTTCTTGAGTCATGGTTAGCCAATGTTTAGGACGACAAAATGACCGTTTTACAGCTTGCAGCGAGGAGCGGGAAAACTGGCGTAATTCCGGTTTCAGTAATTCAAATCCACCTACTAGCTTCAGGATCCGAATTAACCCCAACCCAGATCCCAAAACGGACATGATAAACCCAGAGACAAAGACCAGTTGCAGTCCTTTTAAGGCAAGTGGCATTTGTAACATTCCCGATTCATGTAAACCGTCTGTAATGACTAACCCGACTACTTTTTCGGGGAAGCGGTAGGCGTAGAGTCGCATGTTGTAGCTGCCAAACGAGTTGCCTACGAGCAGATAAGGCGGTGCTAATCCAGCACAGGTCAACATTTTGTCTAGTTCCGTTACAATCTGATGACTGGTACGGGGATAGGGGCTACGATCGCTCCAACCAAACCCTGCCCGATCGTAGATACAAACTCGTGATAGTTTTGCCAATTCATCCAAAAGCAAATATCCCTCTATCCCACCCAAGCTATGATCTAGCACGATCGTCAAATCGCCTGTACCAGCCGTGACATAGTGTAACCGATAGCCTCCCACATCTGCCCATTGCCCCGGAGGTGGCGATCGATCTTCTCGCCAGCAAGCAATCACCTGATACAGGGTCGTAGCAATTAAGCCTAAAGTTCGTAGATCAAGTAGATCAAACAGAGACATGAGAATGTTGAACTGCATAGCCTAGTTTACCCATAGATTCGGTTAAGGAAGCAACCATACCGTTGCGTAACCTGGCAGGGATAGCTTCCAAATATGGCAATTTTCTAAAGTCATAGTTTCCAGATTTGGCAACTTTTCGGGAGAGCCAAAACCAAGACCTGTAGGTAGGGAAGTACGCTTTCCTGGATGCATATACCCCCTATGAGTCACACTGAATTATCAAGTTCTGGCGCTAAACTCCATCCGCTAAAAACTCAGACCATCACCCTGGGCTTAAGTTTATTACTTTTGGTGACAACGGGTTGTGGTGGTAGAGACTCCAGAATTGTTGAACTGGAAACTCAAAAGAATGTCACGGAACTAATTAACCTGTTGAAACAGCAAGAGCCATTATCAGCGCAAGCGGCAGAAGCCCTCGGGAATATTGGTGACAAACAGGCGGTTGATGCCTTAATTCAAAGTGTCAGTGTCGAAGCTGATGTCTCGATTCGCAAACAGGCGGTTACCGCCTTAGGCAAACTTCAAGATAGCCGCGCCGCCAAGCCATTGATTACCGCCCTCCAAGATCCCAATCCTCAGGTGCGTGAGGCAACTAAAACTGCCCTTAAAGACCTGGCCGCTAAAGATCCAAAGGTGATCAAACTCCTCATGCCGGGATTGACCAGCGAAAACAGAAAGGTGTTAGACGAAACCCGATCGGCATTAGCCGCGATCGGGACTCCAGCCGTCGATCCCATGATCAAAGCTTTGAAGGATGACAACGCCATGATCCGGTTAGGGGCGGCGATCGTGCTGGGCGATATTGGTGATCAAAAAGCCATTAAACCCCTGGCAGCGAACTTAACCGATTGGTACTCTAACCTATTTGCGGCACGCGCCTTGGCGAAGTTAGACTGGGAACCCCAAACAGATACCGATAAAATTCGTTTCCTGGTTGCCCAGCAAAAGGGCGGAGAGTTGCGGCAAAATTGGGCAACGGCTAAAACGGTGTTGCTGAAAGATGTGGAGTCGAATGATTATCGCGCGATTCAAACGGCTCTGTATGCGTTCATCAGTATTGGCGATCGCGATATTGTCAATACTCTGATCAAATCGCTAGAAACCAAAGGCAATAAAACAATGGCGCTGGCATACCTGAATTCTGGGGAAAGCCAACTGAGTCAGGCGGCTAAAAACTGGGCAGAATCCCGTGGGTATGAGGTGGTCAAAACTATGAAAAATCAGGGTGTGCAACCGGTCACCTGGGGCGGTTGGTAATTTGTCCTGCTGTTTACAGCCGTTCTCAAATGAATGCACCACACTTGTCAATTCGGTCAGCCTCCCTTTCTGGTATGCCCGTAGGGCATTAAGCCCCCTTTCTACGCTGCCGCAGGTATATTTTGGGGGACTTTGGCTCCTGTTCCCCCCAAAATTGGGGGGCTAGGGGGGCGAAAACTGCTGTAAGTCCAGCCCTACACTCAATCACGTAATGGGTGGGATAGGGATTGACCTGTGCCACCCCGACGAACTTGAATCAGTTCGGCAGCAATACTAATGGCGATTTCTTCGGGTGTCAGCGCTCCGATATCCAGCCCGATCGGGGCATGGATGGTCTTGAGTTGACTTGTGACAATACCCCGTTCTTGTAAGGTTTGATACACCTGTTGAACTCGTCGTTGACTGCCAATCATACCAATATACTGACACGACAATCTGTGATTTAGGATTGCTTCTAAAGCTTCTAAATCATAGGTGTAGCCGCGTGTCACCAGGGTAATATACAGATTAGTATGCGTCTCTAGTGGCGCGATCGTCTCCCGGATCGGTGCTGTGAATATCTGGGTCGCCTGGGGGAAGCGGTGGGAGTTTGCCCACTCGGGGCGATCGTCCTGTACCCAAATCTCGAAGCCAATGAACGCTGCTACCTTGGCTAATTGTTCGCCGACATGTCCTGCACCCACAATCACTAGAATAGGGGGTGGTTGTAACACTTCCACAAAGGCTTGATCTAAGCTTAGATCTAAATTTAGATCTAAAGTCTGTTCAACACTGTAGGGAGATTGATCGATTGCAAAAGGGGTGACGATGGTCAGCGATCGTCCAGCCGCTAATGGCTGCAAAATTTGGTGGACGAAGCGCAACGCTGCCTCACCCGACCAACGCTCTAACCAGACCTGCATCCGTCCCCCACACACGCCCTGAGTGTCACGATCGCTGGCTCCAGTCAGATCAATCTCTACCCACTGCTTCACGCCAGTTTGTAACACTGTCATAGCGTGCTGAATCACCTTGGCTTCTCCCGCACCGCCGCCGATCGTATCCAACGTCTGACCATCCTCATCAATGATCATCTTCGCCCCAACTTCCCTCGGCACAGAACCACGTACCTGAACCACGGTGGCAAGTACCGCCGCTTTGCCTGCCTCCAGAACGGTTGCCAATTGGCGATAACCCGCGATCGTCATCAGGATGGGGTGATCAAGGTCAGTGCGGGAGCAGGGGTAGGCGACATTGACTGAACAACCTCGATCGCCCGGAGAATAGCTTCGGGAGTGGAGGGAGCCGCTAAGGGTACCTGCAACGGTTGACCAAACGCCGCAACAGCAGATCGAATTGCCTCTCGCACCGAAATTGCCAGCATAAAGGGCGGTTCACCCACTGCCTTACTACCATAAATCACGCCATCCTGGGCGGCTCGTTCTAACAACTGCACTCGAAACTGTTCGGGTACTTCACTAATCGTCGGGATTTTGTAGGTACTGGGGGCAGATGTGCGGAGTCGTCCCTGCTCGTCCCAGACCAGTTCTTCCATCGTTAACCAACCCATCCCCTGCACAAATCCCCCTTCAATTTGTCCCAGATCAATCAATGGATTTAAGGAGTTGCCCACATCATGAACAATATCGACTTGGCGGAGTTTAAATGTCCCGGTAAAACCATCAATTTCTACCTCACTCACACCCGCCCCAAACGCATAGTAATAGAATGGATTGCCTTTCCCTGTTTGGGCATCAAAGTAAATCTCGGGAGTCCGGTAATAGCCAGTTGCCGATAGACTCACGCGATCGTGGTAAGCCTGTTTAACCACTGTAGTAAATTCCACTTTTGTGGCTTGATTGGGAGCATAAATGTAATCATCGGCAAAGACTAACTCTGTGGCTGAATCGAGATGCAGGAGTTGGGCAGCGACTACCGCTAATCGAGCTTTCAACGTTTCACAGGCATCCTTCACCGCCTGACCGTTTAAATCTGCTCCACTAGAGGCGGCGGTGGCTGAGGTATTCGGGACTTTATCGGTACTGGTTGGCATCATCCGAAATCGCTGAATTGACACGCCTAATGCCTGAGAAGCAACCTGAAGCATTTTGGTATGTAAGCCCTGCCCCATCTCTGTGCCACCGTGGTTTAACTGGATGCTACCGTCCTGGTAAATTAAGATGAATGCGCCTGCCTGGTTATATTCAGTTTTGGTAAATGAAATGCCGAATTTGACGGGGGTAATGGCTAATCCACGTTTTTTGTAAGCATTTCGTTGGTTGAATTCCGCGATCGCCTGTTGTCTAGCCGCAAAATCCGCCTGGGCTTTTACTTCACTCCAAATCCGGCTGATCCGATTAGCCCGAATTTCCTGACCGTAATGGGTGGTGTTGGTTTCTCCGGTTCCGTGGTAGAAATTGCGTTCTCGTACCTGATCGGGAGGAAGTCCAAGGGTTCTAGCAACCCGATCGAGGATTTCTTCAATCACTACCATGCCTTGGGGACCGCCAAACCCCCGGAAGGCGGTATTCGAGACTTTGTGGGTTTTAACAATCTGCCCCCGTACTTCCAGGTGAGGAATGTAGTAGGCATTGTCAATGTGGAACATGGCGCGTTGCAAAATCGGGGGAGACAGATCCAGACTCCAACCGCCATCGGCATACAAATCGACGTCCAGGGCGTGTAGCCGACCGTCGGCGGTAAAGCCAACCTGGTAGCGTCCTAAAAACCCATGTCGCTTGCCCGTCAGAATCATATCCTGATCTCGGCGGAGTCGTCCCCGTACTGGACAGCCAGTTTTCTGGGCGGCAACTGCCACGATCGCCGCTAAGGGATTCGCCTGGGTTTCTTTGCCCCCAAACCCACCTCCCATGCGTAAACAGGTGACAACCACCCGATTGCTAGGAATGCCTAAGACATGGGCGACGATCGCCTGCGTTTCTGAGGGATGCTGGGTAGAAGAATAGATGTGATAGTTGCCTTCTAAATCGGGAATTGCCCAACTGGTATGGGTTTCCAGGTAAAAGTGATCCTGTCCACCGATCTCAATTTCCCCGTCCAGACGATACTCTGACTCGGCTAACGCCAGCCCTACATTCCCCCGCTGCATTACCTTGGGATCGCTATGAAACTGCTGTTGCGCGATCGCGGCTGCAATCGTCAACACTGGCTCCAACACTTCATAGTCAACGATGACCTGGGCTGCCCCCCGTCGTGCTGCTGCTTCGGTTCTGCCTACAACCCACACGATCGCCTGTCCCCAGTAGCTCACCTCCTCGGTAGGCAAGAGAACTTCATCATGGCGCAGTGTCCCTGTATTGTTCTCTCCGGGAATATCCGTTGCCGTGATCACAGTGACAACACCATCAATGGCAAGGGCATTTACAAGATCGATGCCGATGATCTTGGCTCTGGCATGGGGCGATAACACCGGATGAAGATGTAACATGCCTGCCTGTAACCGTTGATCATCGGTATAAACGGCTTGCCCTGTAACATGCCCGATCGCGCTTTCATGACTCCGTCGCTGACCCACACTGTTCATTCGCCTACCTCCGAATTGACAGCCTCGCACTCGACAAAAAACTTTTCAAACAAATTCGCGACTAACAGGCAGCGATAGGCGGCACTGCCTCGCATGTCCGTCAACGGGGTAAATGCCTCTCTCAATGCCGGTTTGACGGCTTGCACTGTGGTTAAATTCCAGGGTTGTCCGAGCAGGGTTTGCTCCACGTCTAAAGCTCTAATTGGAGTAGCGGCGACTCCGCCATACGCCAATCGGGCATGAATAATTCGTCCCTGGTGATCCAGATCGATCGTAAAGGCGGCGGCGACAATGCTGATGTCATCGGTTCCCCGCTTCCCGACTTTATAGGACTGACTTAACCGCCGCACCGCAGCCGGAGTCAGGCTTCTGGGAATCGTTACTGATACAATCACTTCTCCGGGTTGCAACGCGGTTTGCCGATAGCCTTGAAAGAAGTCCGCGATCGCCATACTGCGATTACCCTGGCGACCTGCAATCAATAGTTCTGCATCCAGCGCCAGTAATACGGGGGGTAAATCTCCGATCGGGGAAGCATTAGCAATATTGCCCCCGATCGTGGCTCGGTTACGAATTTGGCGGGCAGCAAACCAGTACAGCATCTCATCCAGGCTGGGAACTAGCCCTCGGAGTTGGGCGGCGATCGTGGTCAGGGTGACAGCGGCTCCAATGGTGACGGCTGTGTCGGTAACGGTGATTTGCTGCAATTCGGCGACGGCTTCCAGAGAAATCAGCACCGGAAAGGTTTGGCGATGGTGGCTCAGTTCGAGTCCCAGATCCGTGGCTCCGGCAATCAGGACGGCGGTGGGGTGTTGGTACAGCAAATCTAATACTGTTTGGAGGTGAGTCGGACGATAAAAGATCTGCTGCTGATTGGTATAGGTCAGAGCCGACCAATCACTGTTGACCTGCTGTAAGCGTTGACTAAACGGATCCGTTGGTGGATAAGCCGCGATTGACTCCATGATCTGTTGTACCGCTCGCCGAATGGCAAGATAACCTGTGCAACGACAGAGGTTGCCTTCCACCGTACTATCTGCGATCGCGCCATCATAATACGCGGCAAACAGGCTCATAATGAATCCCGGAGTGCAGTAGCCACACTGGGAACCTCCGGTTTGCACCATAGCCGCTTGGACAGGATGTAACTGCTCCCTGGCAATGCCTTCGATCGTCAGAATCTCCCGTCCTGCCAAGGCTGCGATCGGCATTAAGCAACTGTTGACTGCCTGATAATGCAGCTTGCCATCGGTTCCCGGAGCAATCATAGCGACCGTACAGGCACCACAGTCCCCATCGCCACAGCCCTCCTTCGTGCCGGTGCGACCACTCTGCCGCAAATACTCCAGCAGCGTTAAGCTGGGGCAAATTCCTGTGACCCGAACCATGTCGCCATTAATGATCAGGGTGAAACTATGATCGGATGCCTGATTCACGGAATTAAACCTGAGTTGAAAGCGTTACGATTGTGGTTTTTAACGTAGACTTGTATACAACTTTAACTGGGATCACCGATGTATTCATGCGTACAGTTTCCGGTCGCCGGAGTTCCTAGCTGTTCCCATGTCACCTTCCAATGCCCTACTCCCTTGAGCAACTAAACCAAATGAGTCAGACCGAATTTGTCGAGGTGTTGGGAGCCATTTTTGAGGATACTCCTGGCATTGCTCAAGCGGTCTGGAACCAACGTCCCTTTATCGATCGCGATCAGTTGCACCAGCAGATGGTAGAGGTCGTGCAAGCCCTCAGTCCCGATCAACAACTGGCATTGATTCGGGCACACCCGGACTTGGGTAGTAAAGCGAAAATGGCGGCAGCTTCTGTTCAGGAGCAGGCAGGTGCGGGACTCGATCAACTCACGGCGGCGGAATACGATCGCTTTCAGGCATTAAACCAGGCATATCGCGAGAAATTTGGCTTTCCCTTTATCATTGCCGTCAAAAATCATACCAAAACAAGTATTCTGGCAGCTTTTGTGCAACGATTGGAAAACTCTGCTGCACAAGAACAGCAACAAGCCCTGAGTGAAATTGCTCAGATCGCTAATTTTCGCCTCCAGGATATTGTCGAATCACCATGAGTTTCCAACGTTTAGGCATCATTCTCCTCCTCACGATCGCCCTGATTAGTTTAGGGCAATGGCAACCTACTACGATCGCCCAGGCTCCATGCAGCCCTGCCTACCCAGAGGTGTGCATTCCACTGCCACCTCCTGATCTGGACTGTAAGGATATCCCCTACCGCAATTTCAAAGTCTTGCCACCCGACCCCCATCGTTTCGATGGCGATAAAGATGGGATTGGGTGTGAACAGCGATCGTAGTCTGCGGTCTTAGTCTTCCAGCATCGATTCGACGGTGCGCTGCCGAATTTTAATGATTTCTTCCACCCAGCCCTGGCGATCGCGGTGTACCAAGCCCAAAACGTCTTCCAGTGACCAATGGAAATGGTAAGCAATAAAGGCTACCTCCTCTTGCAGCTTTTCTGAGGGGTAGCCTAAGATTCCCCCGATAAAGCTAACTCCACTTGAAAATGACTGTTGCACAACGGACACTGGACGGGAATGGTGGCTTCACCCTGCTGATTGATCCGGTTATACAGTTCTCGCAGATAGGCCAGATCTAAACTAAATAAGTTCTCTAATAGTTCTGGAGTTACAGCCGTTAACTCGCCCAATCGCGTAATCACCCGCGCTAACATCACCAATACCCCGTAGGCTGGGTCTGCTTGAGTCCGGCGATCGCGCTGTACCCAAATTTCATCCCTGGCAGTAGCCAGACGCATGACTCCCTGCCGATGCATCTTGCCCTCCGCATCGACTAACCCTCGGGGTAACATAAACTCAAATTCCATCACTGGCAGCGGCTCACTCCCCATACATCGGATCCTTTCGATCGCTGATACGCTCACCATTATAGAGTGCTATGTTGATGGGCTAGTAACTCTACATGGCTATAACGATGATGTATTGGGCAATGACAACGGGTAGCCAGGGAGACGTAGCTCAACTGGTGACAATTTTGATTATTTTGTTGCTAGTTGCAACCGGAGTGGCATTGCTATCCCGTTGGCTGCGAATTCCCTATGTTACCGGCTTAGTGGTCGCGGGGTTGGCAACCGCCGCCTTTCTACCCCGCCGCATTGGGCTAGATTCGTCACTGATTATTAATCTATTTTTGCCAATTCTGCTATTTGAAGCCGCCATTAATACCGATATTAGCCGCTTACGCAGTACCGTCAAACCGATCGCGCTACTGGCGGGTCCCGGAGTCATCATTGCCTCTGGAGTCACGGCTACAGTGCTTAAATTTGGCTTAGGATTAGCCTGGATTCCGGCATTACTGGTAGGGGTCATCCTTGCCATTACAGACACCGTTTCAGTCATTGCCGTATTTAAAGAAATTACGGTGCCCTCCCGCCTGATCACGATCGTCGAAGGTGAAAGTTTATTTAATGACGGAATTGCCTTAGTTCTATTCACATTACTCCTCCAGGTTAATGCCACGGGTTCCGTCACGATCGCAGAGAGCATCCGGGAATTATTCGTTGTCATTATTGGGGGTAGTTTAATTGGAGTGGTTTTAGGCTATTTAGGTAGCTTACTCTATGCCCGATCGGAGGATTCATTAAGCAATATTCTACTGACCGTTGCGATCGCGTTAGGCGCATTTCAAATTAGTCAGGGATTAGGCGTATCTGGAGTAGTTGCTGTTGTCGTCGCCGGATTAGTCATCGGTAATACAGAACTGGCTCGGAGTGTGTCTGCCTCTAACCGCATCACTGTCCTCAGTTTTTGGGAGTATGCCGGATTTGGCGTGAATACCTTCATCTTTTTATTAATTGGTTTAGAAATTAAATTAGAGACACTCGGGAGCACCTTTCTCGCCGTCCTATTAGCCGTGTTAGCTTACCAAATTGGGCGGTTCCTTGCTGTCTATCCGTTATTAGCATTACTACGATTATTCGATCGTCCAGTGCCCCTACGCTGGCAACATGTTCTGTTTCTCGGCAACATCAAAGGCTCCCTCTCAATGGCACTTGCCCTCAGCCTCCCAGCCGGATTACCAGAACGGGGGACGTTGATTGCCTTAGTATTTGGTACGGTTTTGTTATCCCTGGTGGGGCAAGGTATCAGTTTACCCTGGCTTGTCCGCCGACTGAATATTGCCCATACATCCGAAGCTCAACAATGGATTGAATCCCTGCAATCTCAACTGATGACGGCGAAAGCCGCCCAGGATGAACTCGAATCACTGTTGAAAGCGGGAGTATTACCAAAGTCGGTGTACGAAGAACTGCGAGCCAGTTATCAAGTTAAAGTCGCTGCCGCCGAACGATCGCTGCGAGATTTGTATCACCGTCGTTCAGATAGTTTGACGACCGCCACTGGCAGACATACCCGGTTAGATGCCATTCGTCGCCGGTTGTTCATTGCCGAAAAGGATGCCCTCAACAGTGCCTTACGCAAACGCATCCTATCAGAAGAAGTGGTGCGATCGCGGCTGCAAGCGATCGATCAACAACTCCTCAATCTAGAGGATGATTAAAAGGAGTCATAGGCTCCGTCTGGACGACCTACCACCACCATGACATCGGGAGCTTGAGCCGGAGCGGGCGGCACCACAACCTGTCTGGGATACCACAGTAAATCTCCTGCCACAAAGACGGTTTGCCCCTTGAATAAATGCTTGAGATTAGCCACTAGACGCACAATCCAACGATATTGCACCGTGTTGTCTGCCATCGGTTTACCGTCAGAATCCGGATAGAGAAATTGCGCTTCGATCGGTGTTTGAACCATAATGATCCCCTGCGATCGCATCGTTGCTTCAATCTATTGTATCCAAAATCAGATCGAACAAATTGTTACCTTACCTCTCTACAACTTCTTGAACTTCGCCTTTAAATCATCTAGAGATGAAGGCTTTTCTAATTTCTGAGTAGCTTGTGGTTGAACTTTCCTATCAGGTTTAGCTCCTGGTTTCACCGTTGGTTTCGCCTCTGGTTTTGCACTTGATTTTGCCTTTGGTTCTGCACCACCCGACGATCGCATCGATAAGCTAATGCGTTTCAGGGCTTCATTTACTTCTAACACACGTACTTTCACCACCTGACCGACCTTTACCACCTGCTTGGGATCACTAATAAAGCGATCGGCGAGTTGCGACACATGCACTAAGCCATCTTGATGTACGCCAATATCGACAAAAGCGCCAAAGTTAGCCACATTCGTCACTACGCCTTCGAGTTCCATCCCCACTTGTAGATCCTTCATCTCATGCACCCCTTCCTTAAAGGTGGCATAGGTGAATTGGGCGCGGGGGTCGCGTCCTGGCTTTTCTAATTCGCGAATCATGTCGCGCAAGGTCGGTTCACCAATGGTATCGGTGACATAGCGTTTCAGATCAGTGGACTGGAGCCGTTCAGCAATCTTGGGTGCTTCGGTCAGGGGCAGTTGTAAGTCTTTGGCGATCGCTTGCACGACCCCATAGCTTTCTGGGTGGACTGCCGTATTATCGAGGGGTTGTTTGCCATTGCGAATTCGCAAAAATCCGGCAGCTTGTTCAAAGGCTTTTGGACCTAATTTAGCCACTTTGAGTAGTTGTTTGCGATCCTGAAACGCACCATTTTCGTTGCGGTAGGTGACAATATTGTTGGCGATCGTCGCGTTAATTCCCGAAACAAATGTCAGCAACTCCTTAGAAGCGGTGTTTAAATCAACTCCGACATAGTTGACGCAACTTTCTACGGTTTCATCTAGCTTTTGTTTCAAGCGTTTTTGATCGACATCATGTTGATATTGCCCCACCCCGATCGACTTCGGATCAATTTTTACTAATTCCGCTAATGGATCTTGTAACCGCCGCGCAATACTGATCGCCCCCCGGATGGTGATATCTAAGTCGGGGAATTCCGCGATCGCCACAGGACTGGCAGAATAAATCGAGGCTCCCGATTCGTTCACCATTACTTTAGTCGGGGGTTGTTCCAGAGTTTGTAAGACAGTTGTGACAAAGGCATCGGTTTCCCGTCCGGCTGTGCCATTCCCGATCGCAATCAGTTCAATCTTGTGTTTCTGAATTAATTTAATCAATGTCTGTGCCGCTTGCTGGCGTTGGGCTTCGGATTGGTGCGGAAAAATCGCTTGATACTCCAGAAATTTCCCCGTTTCACTTAATGCCGCCACCTTACAACCTGTGCGAAATCCTGGGTCAATCCCTAGCGTTGGTTTCATCCCCGCAGGAGCGGCTAACAACAATTCCCGCAGGTTCGCTTCAAAGGTTTTAATCGACTCTTCATCTGCCCAAAGTTTCTTCTCCGCCATCACCGCATTGATCAACGAAGTCTTCATCAAGCGTTGGAATGCATCCTTCAACATTTCACGGTAAAAACTGCGTACCGGGGCTGCTTTTGTGCGAATTTCTTCATCTTCTAGATACCCCAGAACAAACTCTTCATCAAAGGTGAGTTCAAGAGTCAAAATTGCTTCGTTCTCACCTCGTAGCAGTGCCAACAGATTATGAGGGGCAATTTCCTTAATCGGCACCTGGTAGTTACGATACATTTCAAACTTAGTGCTGCCCTCTGGATGATCGGGTTTAATCCGGGACTGCAATAGTCCTGATCGCAGCAAATACTCTCGTAAGTAGGCGCGTAATTCAGCACGTTCTGATACCGCTTCTGCCAGAATATCCGAGGCTCCTTGTAAGGCTTCTTCAGCACTATTTACACCGCGATCAACCGCAATATACTTTGCCGCTTCAGTTTCCAGAGAGGCGGTTGCTGCATTCGGACGATTCAGGGTTTGAATCCATTCGGCTAACGGTTCTAACCCTTTCTCCCTGGCGATCGTGGCCCGAGTTCGGCGTTTGGGACGATAGGGCAGATAGAGATCTTCCAGTTCCGTTTTTTGGAGGCAATTGACAATTTTGGCTTGCAACTCGTCGGTTAACTTACCCTGATCCGCGATCGCCTTCAGAACCGTGGCTTTACGCTCCTCCAATTCCGTCAAATAGGTATGTTGCTCCAGTAAATCTCGCAACTGCACCTCGGTCATTTCTCCAGTCCGTTCTTTGCGGTAGCGGGCAATAAACGGCACCGTCGCCCCTTCTGCCATTAGTGCCAACGCCGCTTCGACCTGCGATAGCCGTAAGGAGAGTTCATTTGCCAGATGTTGAGGGATGTTGAGCATAGCCTTCGTTTAGACCTGAGAAAACCTCGGATCTCTTATCATGCCGCATCTCGCCCCAGAGTTCATTCCTTCGGACAAAATAATCTTAAATTAATCCCAATTCAACTTGCGATCGTGGCAAATTTCTAGATAGTCACTCTATTCCCAATGATTGCCTTCAGATGTGATCAATCAAACGTGAACTTATTTGGCAAATCCAAGATTTTACGGAACAGCTAGGGTATGGTGATAAATCAAATTATTCTTACTAATCATCATGAAACCCGCTGCTAGAATCGTGTCCGCTTCATACCGATTCTTGGTGTTCTGGATGCTGACTGCATCCGTTTCTCCCGTCTATGCCCAGTCGATCGTTCCGGCTCAGGATGGCACTGGGAGCAGAATTATTCAGCACAACCATCGCTACGATATTTCGGGGGGGCAGCGATCGGGGGATGGCACAAATTTATTTCATAGCTTCGATCGCTTGGGACTGAACCAGGGTGAGATTGCCAATTTTCTCTCCAATCCCGCTATCCAAAATATTCTAGGTCGGATTATTGGTGGTAGTCCGTCGATCATTGATGGCTTAATTCAGGTCACAGGTGGCAACAGCAATCTGTACTTACTCAATCCGGCAGGGATGATATTTGGAGCCAATGCCAGTTTAAATGTACCGGCTGCTTTCACCGCTACTACAGCAAATGGCATCGGATTTAGCAACGGTTGGTTTAATGCGATCGGGAACAACGACTACACCAATTTAATCGGCAATCCTCAAACGATCGCCTTTACCATGTCCCAACCGGGAGCGATCGTCAATACAGGCAATCTGGCTGTCCCACAGGGTTATAACTTAACATTACTGGGCGGGACGGTGATCAATACAGGACAATTATCTGCACCGGGAGGGCAGGTGACGATCGCCGCAGTACCCGGACAACAGCTTGTGCGCCTGAGTCAACCCGGTAGTATCCTGAGCCTAGAAATTCAACCTCTGTCTAGCGTAATCAACCCTTCGGAGGTGACTCTGCCAGCTAATTGGACACTGCCGATCGCGACCCTACCGCAATTATTAACCGGGGGCAATTTAGGAAACGCTACGGGATTAGTGGCTAACCCGGATGGTAGTCTGCAATTAACTGGCTCTAACTTAACGGTGCAAGCCGGTGATGTGGTTGCCACCCAGGTTCAGGCTGGAACCGCTACCCTAGCGGCAGCGAATCATCTGACGATCGCTCCCCTGGGTATCGCCAATCTGGTCAGAATACAAACAGCAGGAGATCTGACTCTGCAAGCGGGTCAAACGATCCATGTCAGGGATCAGGCGACCCATCCCTTAACCATTCAAGCCGGAAGCAATCTAGTGATCCAGGGCAATCAAGGCATTGATATCTTTGCCTTAAGTCATCCCCAGAGTGTCTTGTCATCCGGCGGAAATCTAATTCTGCGATCGACGAATCCGGTTGGAGGCGATGCCCATTACACTGCCAGGGGAAATTTCCGAGTCGAGCAATTAGATGGGACAGTGGGTAACTTATTTAGCCCCTATGATCCAATTATTCTCGCGGGTGGAGATGTCACATTAGGGAATTATCAAGGCGCTTCTTTGCACATCATTGCGGGCGGTAGTGTGACGTTGGGAAATGTGATTATTGACTCTCCAGATGACGTGGAGAATGCGATCGATCCAAGTACCTTTCCCGCTCTGGCAACGGTACCTTTATCCGATGGCACTAGCATTACGATCGACGGTACAGCCACCCCCACCTTGGATATCCGAGCCGGAGTAGATTGGTCAGCCTTAGGCGGCGCTCCTGAAGGGGGGCTCGCTGTGTTTGGAGAACTTGAAGTAGGAACAAATTTCCCTCCCACCAGCGCTGATATTACTGTGAATGGCAACATTTCGGTGGAGTCGGGAGTGGTGCTACTAACGAATCAATATAATCCTAATTTGGCACTTCCAGGCGGCACAATTTCTGCCCTAACAATCACTACAGGAACGAATAGTAACATGGCTGCTGGCTCCATCACGATCGATGCCAGACAAACGGCTAATTTAGGGTTACTGGCAACCGTAGCTGATGCCCTCACCAATGATGCTGGTAATGGGGGCGACATCAAAATTCTGGCAAATGCTAATGTCAATGTTGCTGCCAGCATTTTTAGCTTTAGTCAGGCGATCGCAAATTCTCCCAGCTTGTCTGGGAATTCAGGTAACGGTGGTCAAGTCAGCATTACTGCCAGAACCGGAGACATCAATGTAGCGGGTGTGATCAACTCCAGCACAACGGCTAATTCAGTCGGTTTAGGGGGGACGGCGGGGAGTGGTGGCGCGATTACCCTAACGGCTCCCATCGGGCGAGTACAAGCGAATGCCTTAAACACAACCAGTACCGCCCTCAATGGCAGTGTGGGCAATGGGGGGGCTGTGCAGGTGAATGCCGCCAATGGGATCAGCATTGTGGCAGGAATCAATACAACGGCTGATGCCAGATTCTTGACGGCGGGTAATGGGGGGGATGTGCGTTTGACCACCACTCAAGGGGATGTGGTGACTGGAGGCATATTTGCCAATGCGAGAAGCATGGATGGGGCATCGACTGGGAATGCTGGCAATGTCACGATCGCCACTGGAACGGGGAATATTCAAGCCCAAGCGATTCTGGCAGACGCGATCGCAGCACAGGCAGGTGTGAGTGGCAATGGTGGCACTATTAATCTCACCACCAATCGCGGTAACATCACGGTTGCCAGTGACCTCAGAACCCTGGCGTTCTCTAGCGCTAGCGGTGGGGGAGTTGGAGGTGCGGTTACACTCACTGCGTCAGACAATATTACGATCGGCTCCATCAACCTATTCCCGCCCAATCCCGGCATCCTCAATACCGATGGTTCGCTCACCGTTAATGCGGCTGGCGCGATCGATTTGTCGGGTGGCATCACGATCGATGGGGATATTCGGATTGGCAATCAGCTTGCCCCCACGACATTATTACTCCCTGCCATGATGCAATCCGCCAGGGGTGACATTGACATTACCGTTAACAATAATTTTCAACTTTCCAGCTTGATTACGACTCAAGGCGGCGATTTTAGCCTGACTAGCCCTGGTCATTTAAACATTACTCGTCCCGTTACCACCCAGGGCGGAGATATCACATTGCGGGGCAAGGCGATCGCGGCATCTGCGCCATTGAATTCCAGTCATGCTATTGGGGATGGTGGCAATATTTTCTTAATCGCCACCGATCGCATTCAGGTTGATGTCCTCAATAGTTCGGGCGCGGGTAAGGGTGGCAACGTGACGATCGACCCCGATGGCGATGTGCAGGTTGCTTTCATTAATGCTCAGGGCGGACTGAGTTTCCCAGGAAGTTCTGGCAATGGTGGTGCGGGGGGCAATGTCGATATCACGACCCGTCGCCTATTCCGAGCGATCGGCAGCTTCATTGATCAAAATGGTTTGCTGGCTAGCATTTCTACTGCCGGAACCAGTCAGGGAGGAGCGATCGTCATCCGGCATAGCGGGGGTAACGTGGGGATACCGTTTGTGGTGGGAGACAGCAGGCGCAACGGCACTGAAGCCGCAATTACGACCGGATCTAGCAATACCATTCAACCCAGACGATCGTTTCTCGGCTCCTATCGCCAGGGCACCCCACCCAGTGACATTCAGCTTCTGACTGCCGATGCCCCACCCTCCCTGGAACCACCTCCCGTTCCCTGTATCGCCAACAACTGTACGGCGGTTGCAGATGATCTGGTGACACCGAATATCCTGACCACGCTGCCGATCGTTCCAGTGCCGTTGAACTTACCCACCTTTGATCTAGAAGCCGCCAGAAATCGATTATTAGCCATTCAACAGGCAACCGGGGTTAGACCAGCCCTGATCTATATCCAGTTTGTGCCAACGACGGTTACTACCGATATTTCGGGTCAGGAACGATCGACCACCCAACAATTCCAACAGCATTTCCAGCGATCGCCGGTGAATAACTCAGTCAATCTGACGATCGTGCCATCCCCAGACGATCAACTCGAAATTATTGTGGTCACGACCGCCGATCGCCCCATCCGGCAACGGATTCCTCACGCCACAAGAGCCAACGTTTTACAGGTTGCTACAGAATTCCGTGATCGCATTGCCAATCCTAGAGAACGGCAGCGCTACCGTTATTTCGCCTCTGCTCAACAGTTATATCAGTGGTTCATTGCCCCGATTCGAGCCGAACTGCAAGCCCAAGAGATTCAAAACCTTGCCTTCATTCTGGATAGTGGGCTACGCATGATCCCGATCGCGGCGTTGCATGATGGCAACCAGTTCTTAGTGGAACAGTATAGTTTGGGGCTAATGCCCAGCTTTACCCTCACCGACACTCGCTATGCCGACCTCCGCCCCCTGAAAATTCTGGCAGCCGGAGCCTCCCGGTTTAGCGATCTTCCCCCTTTACCCGCCGTTCCGGGCGAACTAGCCGCAATTACCCAAACGGGTTGGCAGGGCGAAGTCTTAATGGATACTGACTTTACCTTGCAAAATCTCAAATCCCAGCGCCAGCAGCAACCCTTCGGCATTATCCACCTGGCAACCCACGGTGAATTTCGCTCCGGTGATCTGAATAACTCCTTTATCCAACTATGGGACACCAAACTGCGCTTAGACCAAATTCGCCAACTGGGCTGGAACGATCCCCCGGTGGAACTATTAGTGTTAAGTGCCTGTGATACCGCGACGGGTGATGAAACCGTGGAACTCGGCTTTGCTGGGATCGCTGCCCAGGCAGGGGCTAAATCTACCCTGGCAAGTATTTGGCTGGTGAGCGATGCCGGAACCCTGGGGCTGATGGCAGAGTTTTATCACCAGTTACAAACCGCTCCCATCCGGGCACAGGCCCTTCAGCAAGCTCAGATTGCCATGCTACGGGGACAGGTTAAGTTATCCAGTGGGCAATTACAGTGGACAGATGGAACTGTCGCCTTACCCTCTAGTCTGCAAACCTTGCCGGATCAAACCTTTAGCCATCCTTACTACTGGTCAGGCTTCACGATGATTGGTAGTCCCTGGTAGTCTGCCAGACAATTTATGCCAATTGCCAGGTTGCTTGACTGCCCTTTGGTCTTTATACTTTTGTGAAGTTAGGGCAAATTATCCAGTGAATGAGGAGTAAGGATGTACATCGTACAAATTGCCTCTGAATGTGCCCCAGTCATCAAAGCGGGAGGCTTGGGCGATGTCGTATACGGACTCACCCGGGAGTTAGAACTGCGCGGACATACCGTGGAGATCATTCTTCCTAAGTACGATTGCATGAGGTACGACCACATCTGGGGGCTACACGAAGCCTATCAAGATCTGTGGGTGCCCTGGTATGGTGGCGCGATTCACTGTACGGTCTACTGCGGTTGGGTACATGGGCGACTGTGCTTTTTTATCGATCCTCATTCCGATGATCTGTTTTTTAACCGGGGACACTATTACGGTTCCAAAGACGACAACATGCGGTTTGCCTTCTTCAGTAAAGCCGCGATGGAGTTTTTACAGCGTACCAACAAGCGTCCCGATATCCTGCATTGTCACGATTGGCAAACGGGTCTAGTGCCGGTGCTGCTCTACGAAATTTACAAATGGCATGGCATGGACAAGCAGCGGGTTTGTTATACCATCCACAACTTCAAGCATCAGGGGATCGCCGGAGTAGATGTGTTATGGGCAACGGGGCTGAATCGAGAGGCTCATTACTTTGACTTCAGTCGCCTGCAAGATAATTTCAATCCCTTTGCTCTCAACCTGATGAAGGGGGGGATTGTCTACTCGAATTTTGTGACTACCGTTTCTCCCCATCATGCCTGGGAAGCCCATCACGGCGAATTTGGCTATGGGCTGGGGCATACCTTGCACATGCACCAGCATAAGTTTGGTGGCGTATTAAATGGCATTGATTACGATGTTTGGAATCCCGAGATCGATCGCTACACGCCCTATCACTTCTCGGCAACTGATCTGACGGGCAAAACCCAGAACAAAAAAGCCCTGCGGGAGCGACTGTGGTTAAGCCACGACGATAAGCCGCTAATTGCCTATATTGGTCGGTTAGATGACCAAAAGGGGGTACATCTCGTCCACCATGCGATTTATTATGCGCTGCACCGCAACGCTCAGTTTGTCCTCCTGGGAGCCGCAACCGAACAGGGGATCAACGACTGGTTCTGGCATGAGAAACAATTCCTCAACAACAATCCCAATGTTCATATTGAACTTGGGTTTAATGAAGAACTCTCACACCTGATCTATGCTGGAGCCGACATGATTGTAGTGCCTAGCAACTATGAACCCTGCGGTTTAACCCAAATGATTGGCTTGCGGTATGGGACTGTGCCGATCGTCCGAGGAGTGGGTGGCTTGGTGAATACCGTCTTCGATCGCGATTACGATGAAATGCACCCACCGGAAGAACGGAATGGCTATGTCTTCCATCAAACCGATAATCAAGCTCTGGAATCAGCGATGGATCGCGCGATCGGTCTATGGGAATACTACCCCGAAGAGTTTGAAAAGCTGATCGTCCAGGGAATGAACTCCGATTATTCCTGGAAATACCCCGGACAGGATTACCTGGCAATCTACGAATTTATCCGCCATAAGTAACCAACCATAAAAATCCCCAGAGGTAGGAGTCTCTGGGGGTAACAACACGATGGCGTTGCAAAAACTAGCTGGAGATCACTGAATTAGCGTGATGTCCATCACCTATTGATTCATACGGTCGGGGGATTGACGTTATGCAGAGCATTGATTAATCCCCCACCAGGTTTATTGATTAACCGATCATCTGCTGCGCTTCGCTGAGAATCTGCTCCAGGTGGGCTTCGCTCTTAAAGCTTTCAGCATAAACCTTACAAACATTCTCAGTTCCCGATGGACGGGCAGCAAACCAACCGTTCTCCGTCGTCACTTTCATGCCGCCGATCGCCGCACCATTGCCAGGAGCTTTGGTCAAGGTGGCTGTGATTGGATCACCGGCTAAGGTGGATACCTGCATATCTTCCGGCGACAACTGACTTAACTTCGCTTTTTGTTCCGGGGTTGCGGGAGAATCAATCCGCTTGTAGAACGGTTTGCCCAGACGATCGGTGAGGTCTTGATAATGTTGACCGGGATCTTTACCTGTTTTCGCCGTGATCTCAGCCGCTAGTAGATCGAGAATAATGCCGTCTTTATCGGTCGTCCAGACGCTGCCATCTTTCCGCAGGAAGGACGCTCCGGCACTTTCTTCGCCACCAAAGCCAAAGGAACCATCTAGTAGTCCGGCGACAAACCACTTAAAGCCAACCGGGACTTCACAGACATTGCGACCGATTTCCTTGCCGACTCGATCGATCATGCTGCTGCTGACCAGCGTTTTGCCGATCGCGCTAGAACCAGACCAACCTGTGCGATTGGTAAACAGATACCAGATCGCTACAGAGAGAAAATGGTTGGGATTCATCAAGCCAACGCTGGGGGTAACAATCCCGTGGCGATCGGAGTCTGTATCGTTACCAAAAGCAATATCGTAATCATCCTTAAATTTGACCAACCCTGCCATCGCATAGGGAGAGGAACAGTCCATGCGGATCTTGCCATCCCAATCCACACTCATAAAGCGGAAGGTGGGATCGACAGCCTGGTTAATGACGGTGATATTTAAGCCGTAGCGATCGGCGATCGGTTGCCAGTAGGCAATATTGGAACCACCCAGGGGATCGGCACCGATCCGAATCCCGGCTGCCCGAATTGCCTCTAGATCAATAATGGTTTCCAGATCGTTGACGTAGGGCGTAATGAAATCAAATTGATGGGTGGTAGGTGCTTTTAGCGCCGCTTCGTAGGCAATTCGCTTCACGTCCCGGTTGCCAGTTGCCAGCAATTGATTCGCCCGATCCTGAATCCATTTGGTAGCATCAGGTTCGGCGGGACCACCAGACGGCGGATTGTACTTGAAACCACCATCTGCCGGAGGATTATGGGAAGGCGTAATGATAATGCCATCGGCTAACCCACTGGTGCGACCCCGATTATACGCCAAAATCGCATGGGACACAGCGGGAGTGGGAGTATATTGGGCTGCACCCGTACCAGCCGCAATGTAAACATCTACCCCATTCGCCGCTAACACTTCTAAAGCCGACTTCTGGGCGGGTTCCGAGAGCAAGTGCGTATCCATGCCCATATACAACGGCCCGTCGATGCCCTGGCTCTGGCGATATTCCACCACCGCTTGCGACACTGCCAGAATATGATCTTCATTAAAGGTGCCCGTTGCCGAGGAACCCCGGTGTCCCGATGTGCCGAAGCTAACTCGTTGTAGCGGATTCTCCGGGTCAGGATGGACTGTATAGTACTGGTCTAAGAGTCGATCGACATTAATCAAAATTTCAGCCGGGGCGGGTTTTCCAGCCAAAGGGCTAATCGTCACATCCGCTGTTGTTTGCATCTCGCTTCTCCAAATCCCGTCATCATTTGGCTACGTTCAGAATACCGTAAAATTTTGTTACATGCACCGAACTGGGGGAAGATGGGGAAGGTGGGGAGGATGGGGAGATGGAATGTTGGCTACGATCGAAGTCAGGCATTGCAGAATACAGAGATGAATTCTAGGCATCCAGATACCTAACAGCCCCCTAAATCCCCCAATTCTGGGGGACTTTGAAGGGTGTGAGTTCCCCCCAGGATATAGCCTACGGCATCGTAGAAAGGGGGGCTAGGAGGGCAAATCATACTTGCATTCAGCAATGCTCGATCAAATTTACACGCTGATTGAAATTGGAACTGACACTGAATGAATGATAGGCAGACGATCGAGCCACAGATTGACCGACGACCGATAATTACTTCTGATACCGATCCGATTCGGGTGGATTTTTTACCGAGTGAATTGACGGGCTTACCGGGGCGATTAGGGATGACGATCGCGCCAGGAAAACGCAATATTGGGATGCATGCAATCTGGGAGCGGGATCTAGAGAAGGATCTGACCCATTTATGGCATCACTACCGGGTTGAGAAGTTAGTGACGTTGTTAGAAACCCCTGAATTTGCCGCATTGCAGATTCCGAATTTTCTGCTTCAGGTTCAGGCACATGGGATGCGATCGCAGCAGTTCCCGATTCATGACTTTGGTACACCGACATCAATGGGGGGTTTGCTGGAATTAGTCGAGTCGATTCTGGAGGATGTAGCGCAAGGGCAAACGGTGGTGATCCATTGCAAAGCGGGGTTAGGACGGACGGGATTAGTGACGGCGGCTTGTTTGGTGGCGTTGGGCTATTCACCGGATCAGGCGTTTGGAGTAGTGCGTCAATCTCGCCCTGGCAGCATTGAAACTCCAGAGCAGGAAGCCTATGCGGAGGCATTTGCGAAAGCTTGGCTGGAGAGAGACACTAGAGATAGGGGGGCATGATGTAGGTAATTCAAGGAGGGCAGGATGAAACGCATTCATCAGTGTCGTTGGTTACTCCCAGTCCTAAGTGGGATCATCGTTGGGTTAGGCGTGAGTGTTCCCGCGATCGCCAAAACTCAGTTATCGGCTGGCATTCCCGCCAATCTGCGATCGACGTTACAATGCCATAATATTCGCTCGATTCAATATCGACAATTAGAACAGGTGGTGGCTCAATTTGGGCGTGGGCTACCCGATTTCTTTGAACAGGGCGATCGCCAGTTTGAGCGAGAAATCGATCGGTTAAACCAACCGCAAACAGATCCCAATCTCACAATTCAGAGTACAGGGGAGCAGTGGCGACCGATCGTGTCCCAGGCAGGCAAGTTTTCGATCTGGTTGCCTCCGGGGGTAATGAGTGAAGAGACGAAAACGCTGGCGATCGCGGCTAAATCGATGACATTTAATGTGGTTGCCAGTCAGGCTGAAGGTTCCCGGTTTGTGGTAGCTTATGGCGATCTTCCAGCTAACCAACCGTTAAGTGATCAAGCTGTATTTGCCGCGATTCGAGACGAGGTGGTCGCTCAAACCCAGTTCAAAGTTGTGAGTGAAAATCCAATTACCTTTGGTCAGTGGACAGGGCAGGAATGGCAACTGAGCCAAGCGAATGAGACGATTATCTATCGAGTGTATCGCGTCCAACAACGGGTCTATCTCTTAGCCGCGAAGCAAACCGGAAAGATCGCGAACCAGTCCAACTCAGTAGATACTTTTTTCCGATCGTTTAAGTTGCTGTAATGGTAATTTCCGCGATCGCTAGGGCATCAATCAGTGATGTTTGAAACCGTGAAGTTATGAAAGATCCCAAGACATTTCAATGGCTGATAGTTTGTGCTATTGGACTTGGGATCACCTTACTGTGGGGTTGTCAAAACACTGAGCGACACAACTTACCTGCAAACCCCACAACCTCAGTCTTTCCTCAAACTCAAAAAACAATATTGACTTATGGAGACTATCTAGAACAGTATCCTCGCAATGCTCCAGTTGAAAATGTCATGGAATATGTGCTGCGGTATGGAAGTCCTGAATTTGGGAGTTTACGGGATTCAGTTCTTAAAGAAAAACCTAAGTTTCGCCGGATGGCATCTGCCTGTTTAACTCTCCCAAAGCTCGAAAATGGGAAAGTCAATGTCTCTAATTACCCAATGCCTAAGGATGGCAAAGTAGATCTTCTTGCTTTTGAGTTTATGCCACCTATTCAAGTGGAGCCGGGTGTATATCTGCTTCGGCTACGTTGTGGTCGTGGAATTATTATTAATAGCTATAGCCTCTTTATCTATACTGAGCAGGAAGGGATTGATACCGATGCATTAAAGCTTTCTGTTGGAGCTATTAGCAAATCTGGAGAGTTTTACACCTATAGAACTACAGAAACGCTTATGTATAGACTTTTTTATGATGCTAATACCCAAAAACTCCAGGTAAGCTTACCTTGCAATGCTTCTGCTGGGACTATTGCTTCCCGAACTGTTTATAAATATGAGAATAAGCACTTGAGCTTAGTAGAATATTGGCAAGATAATCCAAAGAACGACAGATGTATTCAAAAACCTCATTTACGCCAGTTTTACCCATAGCACGATCGCCTTACCTAACCTAAAGTCAAGCATTCTTAAAGGAAACATGAGACATGGTTATTTCTGAAAAGTTAGTTGAATTAATAGTTGATAAGCTTTTATTGGGTGGCATTGTTTTAGTGGCAGGGTATTGGCTGAATAAGCGACTTGAGATGTTCAAGAATGATATGAATGAAAAATCTCGGCAACGGCAACTGATTGCTGAACTGGAAAATCAGCAAAAGCGGCAGATTGCTGAGTTAGAAAATCAACTAGCGATGGAGCGATATAACGCCGAACTAGAGTTTATTGAGAAACAAATTTCTGAGTTCTACTGGCCGATCTATTTAAGATTAGAAAAAGATAATGTGATGTGGAAGCGCATCAAATCTTTAAGTCCTGAAAACAATGTTTTGCCAGAATCGGCTAGTGCCGCGATCGAGCAGGAGTTCATTCTCAAAAATCATCAGGAAATTGTTGAGATTATCGAGTCAAAAATTCATTTGGCGGAAAATTCTGCTAACAGTAGAGAGTTAATCAACGAACTAGTGAAGTTTATTAAGCATGTCGCTATTTATAAAACGATCCGAACAATTGATGAATTGTGCCAAGTTAATCCAGTTGACATGAATGAACCTTATCCTGCCAATCTCTTTCCTTTAATTGAACGGAATTTACGAGAATTACAAAATCGCTACGAACAACTTAAAAAAGTTAAATTTGGCGAATTCAAGCCATAAAATTGCTGCATATTGGCATCGCTAAATTTAACTATGGAGGGCTGAATGCAAGAGAAATCATCAGATTACGTGATTAGAAGCATGACTCGTGACGAGGCTGCTTTAGCGATCGAGTGGGCAGCTTCAGAAGGATGGAATCCAGGGTTATA
This sequence comes from Pantanalinema rosaneae CENA516, assembly GCF_050753385.1. Classification (NCBI taxonomy): domain Bacteria; kingdom Bacillati; phylum Cyanobacteriota; class Cyanophyceae; order Leptolyngbyales; family Leptolyngbyaceae; genus Pantanalinema; species Pantanalinema rosaneae. Next base: position 89,321 of record NZ_JBLZFZ010000005.1, on the reverse strand, counting down.
TGATGCTGATTGCTTCTATAGTGCCGATCCACAAGGGTTTTTAGTTGGGGAAATTAACCAGCAACCGATCGCAACAATTTCAGCTATTAAGTATGGGGATACCTTTGGATTTCTCGGATTCTATATTGTTAAACCAGAGTATCGGGGACAGGGATATGGCATACAACTCTGGAATGCAGCACTTAACTATTTAGCTGGACGAAATATTGGACTAGATGGGGTAGTTGACCAACAACGTAATTATCAAAAATCGGGTTTCAAACTGGCTTATCGCAACATTCGCTATGAGGGAATTAGCGGTGGTAGTGACCCAAAGAACTCCGAGATCATTCCTTTATCTCAAGTTCCGTTTGAGCTGGTTGAACAGTATGATCGCCCCTTTTTTCCAGATCAGCGATCGCAGTTTCTTCGATCGTGGCTGCATCAACCCGAAAGTATCGCGTTAGGAATTCTTGAAGGGGACAATTTGGTGGGGTATGGCATGATTCGCCCCTGTCGATCGGGTTACAAAATTGGACCCTTATTTGCCGATAATTCAGAGTTGGCTGAAACCCTCTTTCTCGCTTTGAAATCCAGGGTCAAACCTGAGCAACCCATTTATTTAGATGTGCCTGAACCGAATCAACAGGCGGTGCTTTTAGCAGAAAAATATCGGATGAAATTAATCTTTGAAACCGCCCGAATGTATACAGGTAGCTTTCCAGGTCTGCAACTACATCATATCTTTGGTGTTACCAGCTTTGAACTAGGTTAAGAGGATGTTTTAAAGGATTTCTCTGTCCTATTAAACACTCAAAGATCCCCCTAGTCCCCTTAAAAAGAGGCTACCGTGTACACATAAGTGATCAAATCTAGCCAAAGCACTGGCGAACCGCCCCCCAACCCCCAATTCTGGGGGAGCCGAACGATTCAAAGTCCCCCAGAATTGGGGGATTTAGGGGGCTAAAAGGATGTCAACGAAGTCAGACTCGATTTGTGTGCACACAGTAGCTTAAACAGGGGAGATAGGCTCATAGTCCCACTGTTTAAGGGGAATTTAGGGGTCATACAGTTTAATATAGGTTAAAATATCTTCTAAATTTATCAAGTAATAACCGTAGGTTGGCTCATGCCTGTAAATTGCTGAATTTGGGCTACCGATTCCGCGATCGCAATTAAATCAGCTAATGCCTGTTGTGGATTCAGATTATGGCGATCGGGATGCGGTTCATAGCGTTCTAAATAAACCCTCAATGTCGCGCCTTCTGTACCCGTACCAGATAAGCGAAATATAATCCGAGAACCATCAGTAAAGCCCAGTCGAATTCCTTGATGCTGACTCACGCTGCCATCGATCGGATCACGGTAACTGAAATCATCCGCATACTGAATAGTGTATTGCCGAAATGGTTGTTGTTTAAGCGTCGGGATTGATGCTTGTAAATGAGTGATTAATGCCGTTGCTCGATCGCTATTAATCACTTCGTAATCATGGCGAGCATAATAATTACGTCCATAGGTTCGCCAGTGGTTTTGCACAATTTGGGCAACCGATTGGCGCTGCACTGCCAAAATATTCAGCCAGAACAACACAGCCCACAGCCCATCTTTTTCTCGCACATGATTCGAGCCAGTGCCAAAACTTTCTTCACCACACAGGGTAATTTTGCCAGCATCTAACAGATTGCCAAAAAACTTCCAGCCGGTTGGGGTTTCGTAACAGGGCAGATGTAACTGTTGAGCCACCTGATCCACCGCTTGACTGGTCGGCATCGATCGCGCTACCCCAGCTAATCCCTGTCGATATGCCGGAACTAACGTCGCATTTGCCGCCAAAATCGCGAGACTATCGCTTGGCGTAACAAAGCAGCGAGTTCCCAGAATCATATTGCGATCGCCATCTCCATCGGAAGCAGCCCCAAAGTCAGGCGCATGATTGCCGTACAAGGATTGAACCAAATCATGGGCATGGACTAAATTCGGGTCAGGATGACCACCGCCAAAATCCTCTAACGGTATGCCGTTTAACACAGTTCCCAACGGCGCACCCAATCGTTGTTCTAAAAGGCGATGGGCATAGATCCCCGTCACCGCGTGCATGGCATCAAACTGCATCCGGAAGTGTCCAGAGGTCAGCAGTTCATGAATGCGATCGCAGTCAAATACCGACTCCATCAACTGAGCATAATCATTGACCGGATCAATCACCTCGATCGTCATGCCCTCCCATTGCACCAGTCCTAACCGATCCAGATCAATATCGGGCACATCTAGAATTTTGTAGGCACGAATCTGCTGGCTCCGACCATAGATCGCCTCCGTCAACGCCTCTGGAGCCGGACTGCCATTGCCCATGTTGTACTTAATGCCAAAATCGTGATTCTTCCCACCGGGATTATGGCTGGCAGACAGAATTAACCCACCAAAGGCGCGATATTTACGGATCAAACCGGAAGCAGCAGGAGTAGACAAAATTCCGCCCTGACCAACGATCGCCCGCCCAACTCCATTCGCGGCGGCTAATTTGAGAATCGTTTGAATGGCTTGCCGATTGTAATAGCGACCATCTCCACCCATTACCAACGTTTGCCCCTGAAATCCTTCCAGGCAATCAAACAACGACTGGATAAAATTTTCTAAGTAATGCGGTTGTTGAAACGTGGCAACTTTTTTGCGGAGTCCCGATGTGCCCGGACGTTGATCAGCAAAAGGGATTGTGGATACCGTCTTAGGAGTCATGTCGTCGCCAGAAGGATGAGCGTATTCTGTGATAATGGGCTATTGAGTTTAATTGCACCATAGCACCATGATGCTGCATTACTGGGAGTAAATTGATCATGACCATCTTGTTGGCGGGAGATATTGGCGGCACTAAAACGAGTCTGCGCTTAGTTGAGTCTCAGCCTGCCAAAACTGCCAAGCAGCCGCCCATTCAGACAATATTGTATGAGAACACTTACCCCAGCCAGAATTATCCCGATCTAGCCCCGATCGTCCGGCAGCTATTAACCGAAGCCGATGCCAAACTCGTCCAGACCTTTGAGATTGATGCCGCCTGTTTTGGTATCGCCGGACCCGTGATCCACGATACCTGTGAACTGACGAATCTCAGTTGGTCGCTTAACGCCAGAACCCTAGAGAAACAACTGAATATTCCCTGTGTGCGGCTGATTAATGACTTTGCTGCGATCGGCTACGGAGTCTTGGGATTAGCCGATACCGACATTCATACCCTGCAAGTCGGTGAATATGATCCAGACGCTCCGATCGCAGTGTTGGGTGCAGGGACAGGGTTAGGCGAAGCCTTTCTCATCCCGGAGGCTACCGGCTATCGTGTCTTTCCCAGTGAAGGTTCCCATGCCGATCTCCCCATGCAAACAGAATTGGGATTACAGTTAGTTCGCTATTTACAAGAAAAACATGGCATCGATCGCGTGTCGATCGAACGGGTTGTTTCTGGGATGGGCATTGTCTCCATTTATCAATTTCTCCGCAGTCGAGGGAATGCCCCCGAATCTCCCGAAATGGCAGAACTCTTCAATACCTGGGAACAGCAGATCGGGCACAAAAACAAGACCGTTGATCCGGCAGCAATGATCTCGAAAGCCGCGATCGCGGGAACCGATCCCCTCAGCGAAGAAACCATGACCATTTTTATTCGCGCCTATGGGGCGGAAGCAGGCAACTTAGCCCTGAAACTCTTACCCTTCGGCGGTCTATACGTGGCAGGCGGCATTGTCACCAAAAATCTCCCATTAATGATTAAAAGTGACTTCATGGACAGTTTCTTACACAAAGGTCGCATGACCCCCCTGATGCAACGCATCCCCGTCCACCTCGTCCTCAACTCCAAAGTCGGACTAATCGGCGCTTCCCTCCACGCCGCCAATCTAGCTTGCATGAAAAATTAATTACATCTATCTAAATAGGAGAACTCGCTCTGTTAATAACCACCTTGCATCAAATTTCAATGACACCTGCTATCAGCTTCCAACATGGAATTTCGCCATCCCAATCTGGAGGTGCCCAAGGTATGCTGAGACTAACAGTAACTAAACATTGTTCTTTAGGCTTATAGCCTGCTTCTAGTTTTTCAACGAATACTGGATCAGTAATCTTTGCTCCCGTCAACCGTTGACCATGAGAGGACTGAATAGTGCAGCGCCACTCTAAATTTCCTTTTGAACTTGTCCTTTGCTCTACAGAAAGCTTGTCAACTTGCACCAATTGGAGGGTACGACGTTGATGAAATGGCAGATTTATTAGGTAAGAAGGATTAACATACTTCCACGAAGTATGAAGTATGTTTGTGAAACTATCACAATATTTGAGTAGAGCAGTGGGCTGTGCTTTACCTAGATATCTCCATTGACCAGCTAGGATTGAGAGATTTTCACATTCAAAGCCAAAGTCATTCCCAATTTCGGCAAGAGGGATTTCTAAAATATCGAGTAGTTCTGGTTCTTTACCTTCAATGAGTCGGATTGCTCTCGGAACTTTTCCATTCTCTGGATACAAGCTATCGCATACAGGACGAATCCATCTTCCAGTATCAATATCAATACCAGCAATACAACGTTCTTCCAACTTCCACGAATTAGCAAGACAAATGATTCTCTTTAAAGGTGACATATATTAACATTTCCCCACTTTCCATTTAGATACTCAGCAACTAAGCGACGATGGCAGTAGTGAGGCTTGGCTTCACTACAAAGTAGGCAAGCATCATTAATCAAATCTGGGGAAACTTTTTTCTCAATTTGACGGTTAGCTATAAGCTGTAAAAATTTTTGTTCGTATATCGACCAATCTCCCTTATTCTTCTTGTATTCATCAAGAATATCCTGTGTTGGGGCTAAATCTAGAATATGGACATAATCGATATCTCCAACAGTCTTCAAAAAAAATTCTAAATCTGCTCTTTTTGTAAATCCTGCTAACTGAGAAACATTATTTAAGCGAGTATCAATAACTCGCTTAACACCCGCTTTCTTAAGGATTTCAAAAAACTTTTGAGCGCTCTTTTGAGTGAACCCGATTGTGAATAGATTGACTTGTTTGTTCATAAACATCATTCCTTTTATCTACATAAGCAATTTCATTTCCCTGGAGTTGATATGCTCGCTCTAAACATTCTTCTTTTGTCGGTAGATTGTCTTCAGGTTGAGCGAATAAAGAAAGTTGAGCCTGCCCTTTTTGTATCTCTGAAAATTCTCTAAAACCATGCTTGATTAGCATTCTTTCTTCCAAGTGAGTATGAGTCTCTAAGTCGCCATCCTTCAAAATGTGATTAATTTGAAAATTAAAGTGCCGTAAATATCTACAGACCAAAATTGCTCTATGACAAGTTATTGGATCTTTTTCTGCACACATAAGAGAGATTCTATATTTTTTCAATCCCTTCAGAATTCTTTGGATCCCTTCATGAAATAAATCAGTAGAAGCGATTTTTTCATAAACAGCTTTTCCGTTAAAATAACACTCTTGATTACTAGGTCTTGCTCCCAGTTCCTGCCCTAGAAACACATAGCGTATTCCTTCCCTTGCCAAATACTCTTTCAATGCTACTTGATTAAAGTGTGGTAAAAAGCGGCTATATGGATGTGAACGAACATCCGCTACGGCAGTTATCTCATGCTGCCGCAGTAAGGAAATAAAGGTTTCCATCTCATAATTTGAGTGTCCAACACTGAAGAGTTCCATCAATACCATTCCCCAGATGTAAGCTAGACAGTTAACTTTATATTACCCACACTGTCCATGTTTGTACGAATATACCAATTCTAAAACTTTGTTACAGCAAAAATAGTGGAATTGAATAGGGCAATTTATCCTTACAACTTACTCTGAGGTGCTGGTCGCCTGAACGGCAGATCGCAGCAACACTTCGTTACGGCTGGTGGCAGTAATGGCAGGGGGAGTGTTCGGTAGGGTGGGGGAGATGGCGATCGGGGCGGTAGTGACAGTGCCCCATTGTTTGAGTAAGGTTTGTAAAAAGATGTCCTGTTGTTGCCGCAAATCTTCAATATCAGAACCGCGATTGATAATCGTAAACCAGACTAAACCCCGATCGCGGGTCGGGACTACCCCCGCCAAAGCACTGACCTCATTGAGCGTTCCTGTTTTAACCACAGCCGCCTTAGGAATCTGGCGATAGTCTAACGTGCCCCCATCAATACCGGAGATCGGAAACAGATCGGCGATCGTCAGATTTTGCGCTTGTAGATAGCGTTGAATTGCCGCAAACATCGCACAGACGGCTCTCGGAGACAGGCGATTCTCTACCCCTAAACCAGACCCATTTGCCAGCAGAATTTCCGATCGCGGTGCATTGGCTAACTCAGCCGCGCGATCTGCCACCGCCGTACCCCCACCCGCCAGGGTTGCCAGGGTTTCAGAAATCTCATTATTGCTATCCACATTCATCACCTTGAGGATTTGTACCAGAGGTGGAGAATAATGCCGTAGTAAGAGAGTCTGGGGAGCCGTCAGTGCCTGACCAGGCGGAATCACTTGAATGGTACCAGCAATTTCAACTTGGGGACGGGGACTGTTGGGCGGCAAGGTGTGATAGATGTATTGGGCATCTTCTAACCACTCTCGGGCATCCAGCGCCTGTTTGAACAACTCCGCCGCCTGATGGGGATCCGTTTCAAAGTTCATCAGAAACGTGCCAGCAATCACCAAGTTCCCTGTGACCTTCTTGATGCCCAGCCGTTCGAGTGCCTGCCCGATCGCAAAGGCTTCCTCCCAGACCATCATCGGATCTGCGCCACCTTGAATCACCAGATCACCCTGTAATACCCCCTGCTTAATCGTGCCAGTGGTACTGATCAATGTCTCAAACCGATGTTGTAAATCCCAGGTATGCAGCGCGACCAGAGTCGTTGCTACTTTGGTTAATGAAGCGGCTGGAAGGGGCGTATTACCTTGATTACTGCTCAACAGCATCGGACCACTTTGCAGCCAAATGCCCTGTGTTGTCGAGGTTAGCCCTTTTTGGGTCAGACCCTGGAGATAGCGCTGAACGATCGCTTCCGCCGTTGCATCGGTTGTCCCTGGAATCGCTACTGCCCAGGGGGTATCGTGCAATGCCGCCAATGCCACCGCAGGCGGTTTTACTCCAGCCGTCGTTAACCAGAGCGACACCAGTCCAGAACTGAAAAACTCCAGCAACATCTACCTCCAGTTATGAAGTTGAAGGGGTCAAGATAGAATATATAGGCATCTGGCAAATCTAGCATGGCTAAATCTGATCAAAATTCGGTTTTACGACGGTTGCCGATCGTCGTCGGTGGACTAATCGGCACTCTATTATTTATCAATCGCCTACTGACTCTGGGATTGACCGATTCGCAAGCGCGTTCTGATGTGCTGGGAGTCATTGCGAGTGCCGTCCTGATCTTGACAGGGTTACTCTGGCAACAAATTCAGCCCCGCCTACCAGAAAGTGTGGATCTGGTCGGAGAAGAACAATTTGAGTTACAGCCCAATCTACCGGAAGCCGCCAAAACGGAGTTAGCCTGGGCATCCCATTTATTACTCACCAATACCGTTACCCGATCGCTAATCGTTTGGTATGACGGGCAGGTATTACTTCGACGGGGAATTTTGCCAGAACAGTCAGCCGTCACTCCAGGGGCGATCGTGCAACGGGTGGTAGACAAACAAAAAGCCATTTACCTGGTTGATGTCAAAGCGTATCCAGGACGAATTGAATTTAACTATTTACCCGAGAATATTCAAGGCATTATCTGTCAGCCCCTCGGCAACCGGGGTGTGATGATTCTCGGTGCCAATGCTCCCCGCAGTTATACTCGCCAGGACGAAAAATGGATTGAAGCGATCGCTGAGAAATTAACTCACACCCTCAGTACGATCGCCGTTAACTGCTAACCATCTCCCCTATCCTCCCCATCTCCCCCATCCCCTATGCTCATCCTCTACTGGTGTCTAGTCATTCTCATGCTAGTTGGCATTATTGGCTCAGTCGCGCCAGTGATTCCAGGTATCGGTCTAATCGCGATCGCGGCCTTGATCTGGATGCTGGCGACTGGATTTAATAGCGGCGTGATTGCCTTCACAATTGCGATCGTCGTGTTCGGGGTAGGGATTTTAGTCGATTTTCTAGCAGGATACTGGGGAGCTAAACAAGCCGGAGCCAGTAAATGGGGGCAAATTGGTGCCGTCGTCGGCATGGTGGTGGGCATTTTAGGGCTACTGCCCACGGTGCCGTTGGGTGGGCCCTTAAGTCCAGTTTTGGGGATTATCATCGGTTCGGTACTCGGAGCCGCGATCGGTGAGTTTCTATATCGTCGAGATGTCGTCGCTGCCGCCAAAGCTGCTTTAGGAATTGTTGTCGGTAGCCTGGTCGGTAACTTAATTCAAGCTGTTCTGGCATTGGCAACGACGATCGTCTTTGTTGTCACCACCTGGCCGTACAAATAGCGGCATTCATGACTGGAATCCAGGGTCACCTGGGTGAAAAATTTTTACGTGAGTCAGACTTGCGAGCATAACGATTGAGAGCACCAAAATTTTCAACGGGTGCTCATCATCAGTATCAATGGAACTCACCCACTTGGAGGATACAGATTCACCTAATCTGCTGACTCATTGGCAGGACGGCAAAATTAGGAAAATCTCCGATGCTAAAGATAACTGAATCAGTTGTTTAGCCCCCCTACTGTATCGGAGTCCCGAGTCATGAAGATTCTTAAACTTCAAACCCTGAACGGTCCTAATTACTGGAGCATTTATTCGCATCGTTTGGTCGAATTGCGACTGGATCTAGAAGCACTAGATACTATCTTGACCAATGAAGTTGTTGGCTTTGATGATGGGTTAATCCAACTCCTGCCTGGGTTAGCCACACATGGGTGTGTTATGGGATACCCTGGAGAGTTTTTAGAGCGAGTACGATCGGGCATTTCCCTGGCAGAAGTAGTGGAACATGTAGCGCTGGAATTGCAAACCTTAGCTGGCATGTCGGTGCAATTTGGGCGGACGGGTGCCGCCGCGATCGCGGGAGTTTATCAGGTCGCTGTAGAGTATCAGGACGAACGTGTCGGACGGCTTGCGGTTAGAGCGGCAGTGGATATTGTGCAAAGTTTATGCGATCGGGGTGAATATCCCGCCCAGGATTTAGCCCAGGATTTAGCTGATTTATCCCGGCTTGGGGCAGCGGCCAAACAACAGATGGCAGAAGCCAGCCCAGGTGTTCAAGCCTCAATCCCTACGATCGCCGTTATGGGGAGACACTACCGCACAACAACCGCTCGGTTGACTACCCATTTGTTTCGCTACATTGGGCGAGGTGTGCATCATACGACTGCGGCTTCTCCGGCCAGCTATATCTTTCCCCGAACCGGTAAATGTGTGATCAATCAGGCTGCGAAGGGATCCACGATCGATGTGACTGTTTTGGAAACCTCGATGATGGACATTCTGCGATCGGGGCTGGCGGTAGACCATGTTGATGTCAGTGTGATCCTGGATACTCCTCAAATCCCATTAGGGTTTGTGCATACGGTAGATGACCTGATGCTAGTAGAGAGTGTGGTAGTAGAAGCCACTGTGCCGCAGGGATATGTAGTGTTGAATGCTGATGAACCGTTGATCGTTAACCTGGCACAACGAGCCAGTGCCAGGGTGGCTTACTTTTCTATGAATCCCTTCAATCCGGTGATTTGGGAACATGTTCGCCAGGGTGGCTTAGTCGCGATTTATGAAGATGGGTATCTGTCGATCATTGATGGCGATCGCATTATGCGGGTGGAACAGGTGAGTCATGTCCCTGCTACCCGACATGGTGTGACTCCGATCTTGATTGGCGAGACGTTGGCAGCCATGTTAGTCGCGTATGTGCAGGGCATTAGCATCCCCAATATTCGAGCGGCATTGAACATTTGCTCCAGCGCAACGGAACCATTATCGCAACCACTGATGCTGGGCGATCGCTGGTCTAAGGCTTGGTCTAAAGCTGATTATCCAGTCAACTCATCCTGTTCTTTGCGGGAGTGACTCTACAACAGTGGGATGAGCTAGGGAAGGGACAAACAGGGGATAATGAACATTGCTATCTATGCCTGAATCGCTATCCCAAGGGTTGAAGCATGAAACCTCAAGTACAACCAGTTTCGCAGGATTTAGTCCTAATTGGTGGAGGGCACTCTCATGCGATCGCACTGCGCCTGTTGGCAATGCATCCCCTGTCAGGAGTGCGGCTCACGTTAATTAGCGAAGCTTCGGATACTCCTTACTCAGGTATGCTCCCTGGGTATGTTGCTGGATTCTATAGTTATGATGATTGTCATATTGATTTGCGGGCACTGGCGCAGTTTGCGGGTGCCCAATTCTATGTGGATCAGGCGATCGGTTTAGATTTAGACAACCATCAGGTGCTTTGTGCCCATCGTCCTCCGGTTGCCTTTGATCTACTATCGATCGACATCGGTAGCACTCCCGCCATTTCTACTGAACTGACCGATCTGGATTGGGTATTACCGGCTAAACCCATTCGGCGGTTTCTAGAGAAATGGAATCAGTTAGTTCAGTCTATCCAACAGCATCCCGATCAGCCCATTTGTATCGCGATCGTCGGTGGCGGCGTTGGCGGAGTTGAATTAGCCTTCAATATACAACAGCATTTGCACCAAATTTTGCAAGCGGCTGAGCAACCACTATCGCATTTAACTCTGCATTTAGTTCACCGTGATGCCGATTTGTTACCCAGTCACAATCGTTGTGTTCGCGATCGGGTACGGCGGTTACTGAGCCAGCGAGGGATTCATTACCATTTGCAGCAGCAGGTCACGACAGTCCACGATCGACAACTGCACTGTGAATCTGGATTTACGCTTGCCTGTGATTATGTGATTTGGGTTACCCAAGCCTCTGCCCCAAATTGGTTAGCAAAAGCCGGTTTAGCCGTCAATCAAGATGGATTTATCTTGGTGAATGATAGCTTACAATCTGTATCCCATCCCCAGGTGTTTGCGGCAGGAGATGTCGCTACCATGATTAACCATCCCCGTCCTAAAGCGGGGGTCTTCGCGGTGCGGCAGGGCAAACCCCTCTCCCAAAATTGGCAACGGGCACTGCAACATCAACCTCTGCAACGCTTTTATCCCCAACAGCAATTTCTCACTCTGATTGGTACAGGCAACGGTTCCGCGATCGCCTCACGCGGCATGTTGGCAGGGGAATCTCCCCTACTGTGGCGATGGAAAGATTGGATCGATCGACGCTTCATGCAACGGTTCTCTCACCTCCCCCCCATGTCACCCCCCTCTTCTCTCACTCCCCCCTCCCCTCTCCCCTGTGCCGGTTGTGGCTCCAAAGTCGGCAGTTCGGTTTTAGAGCGAGTGTTGACCCGAATTCAGCCAGAACAACCACAGGTGAACCGTGACACCATTCTGATTGGACTGGATGCCCCCGATGATGCTGCTGTGATTCAAGTTCCCGTCGGAATGGTAATGGCACAGACGATCGATTACTTTACGGCGTTAATTAATGATCCGTTTGTGTTTGGGCAAATTAGCGCCAACCATGCTTTAAGTGATTTGATAGCGATGGGAGCCAGTCCGCATAGTGCCTTAGCGATCGCCACGATTCCCTATGGCACCCCAACAAAGGTTGAGGAAACTCTGTATCAACTGCTATCAGGTGCGATCGCGGTACTGCAACAAAGCCATACAGTCTTGATTGGGGGACATACTACCGAAGGATCTGAATTAGCGTTGGGATTCTCCTGTAATGGCTGGCTGGCTCCAGACGGAATTCTCCGCAAAGGGGGCATGTTACCCGGACAGATGTTAATTTTGACGAAAGCACTTGGTACAGGAACGTTGTTTGCGGCACAGATGCAACGGCAGGCGAAGGGACGCTGGATTGATCAAGCGGTTGATTCCATGTTGCAATCCAACCAGGCGGCGGCTCAATGTTTCATGCAGCACCAGGCGACGGCCTGTACGGATGTGACTGGATTTGGTCTACTCGGTCATTTAGGGGAAATGATGCGTGCAGCTAAGGTGGCAGTAAACTTGCAGTTAGACGCGATTCCCACCCTGGCAGGTGCTTTAGAAACCAGTCAACAGGGGATCGTCAGTTCGTTGTATGCTCAAAACCTGCAAGCCAGTCCCGCGATCGCAAATCTAGAATTTGCCACGACCCATCCCAACTTTCCCCTCCTGTTTGATCCACAAACCTCCGGTGGTCTGTTAGCGTCTGTTCCCGCCGATCGTGCTCATGCCTGTTTAACTGCTTTACATCAGTTAGGTTATCGCCAGAGCGCGATCGTGGGCGAGATTTTACCGACTGATATAAGTACACCAGCCTCACAGGTCAGAGTGATAGCCTGAACTTGGAACGGCAAAGTTAACTAGATTGAGGTGGCGGATTTAATTTTATGAAACTATTAGTTGAATGGCACTGACTTAAGGAAATGCTTAACTCTGATCGCCCCCTAAATCCCCCAATACTGGGGGACTTTGAGGTTCGGCTCCCCCAGTATTGGGGGTTGGGGGGCAGTTCGGATGGTTATTTCAGTGCCATTCAACTATTAGTTACCTCGTCCCTGACTTTAGAACAACTCCGTCTTGCAACCCTCTAACCCCTCAGGTGTTTACTGAATGGTTAAGCTTCAGTAGCCTCACTTACCACATCGATCGCAGTCGTTTTTTCTTGGGCTGCTGCTAGTTCGGCTTTGGCTTCGGCAATCATATCTTCCAAACCTTCACCCATTTCAGTGAACATCCCTTTTCCACGTTCATAAAGGAGAATTCCACCTTTAATGGCTGCTTTAGCGGCGGGTTTCACCACCCTTCCAACGCCAGGAACCAAAACAGGAAGTAGAACGATCGCGGCAATTCCTGGGACACCCAACTTTTCGGCGATTTCTTTAAATTCTGGTACAAGTTTCATAGACATACCATCGTACCTCCCTCTACCTCTAGTGTATCTTGATTAACAAAGGTATTTGCCGAAGAACATTTGCTTTTTGGTAAGATTTGTCTTGGTAAAAGAACTTCTAGTTGATTGACCTGAGTAACCCATGACCTCAGGCTGGAACAAGTGCTTAACTAACAAAATCTTTGAATCAAAATAGACTGCCGGATGATTCATTAAGCTTAAACCTATAAGAAAGTTGTGAACAAGTGGTACTCAGTTTGAGTCCCTAAATGCAATGAATCATCACAGGGATGAGTCAGGATGACCTGACAGTTTTAGGATCATAGTTATGAATACCTCCTATGGTACTGCCCACAGCAGCGGAACACCTCTTGTCCGGGCAATTCATACAGCAGTTCATGGTAGAGCCCGGTATCATGTCCAGGGGTTGCAACACTCCGAATCCCTGAAACAACATCTGGAAACGTATTTACTGGCGGAAGCTGGCATTCAACAGGTTTCAGCCAGTTCTGTGACTGGCAATCTCCTGGTTCATTTCAGTTCTGCCTGGGGAGCTAGGACGATCGCCCAGCACATTGAACAGCTTGTTTTACAATTCAACCACTACCACTACAAGCCTTTAATGAGTGAGAAGCCAACCGCCACCTCGCCACGGCTTCGCCACTCTTCTATCGTTCCGCGATCGCCCCAATTGTCTCGTGCTATCAGCAACTTTCCGACCTTAGGCTTTATGGAGCAAGACTTTCAAGCACAACGGGTTGAGCCCTGGCATCTGGTTGATGTTGAGCAGGTGATCCGTATCCTGCAAACCTCTGCCACCTCTGGATTGTCTCATACGTCGGCAAAATCGCACCTACAAACCTATGGCCCCAATCTATTACCCGAAGCGACAACTCGCTCGTGGTTCAGTCTCTTAATCAGTCAGTTCAAGTCTTTGCCTGTAGGATTGCTCACTCTAGCGGCGGGACTTTCGATCGCGACGGGAGGGCTGGCAGATGCGGTTGTAATCATGGGGGTAGTTTTCATTAACGCTGTCATTGGTTACGCCACCGAAAGCCAATCAGAACGCATCATTCATTCCCTCAAACATCTGTTACAACCAGTTGCCTGGGTGATTCGAGAAGGAACATTAACGGAAATTAACGCTCAGGAAGTTGTGGTAGGCGACATTCTGGTGCTGAAACCAGGCAGTTATGTCGCGGCTGATGCCCGATTAATTGAAGCCCATCGTTTAAGTGTGGATGAATCAACCTTAACAGGTGAAAGTTTACCCGTGAGTAAGACCGTTGTTCCGTTAATGGATGCCGCGTTACCTCTAGGCGATCGTACCAATATGGTTTACATGGGGACATTGATCACAGGAGGGCAGGGGTTCGCTGTGGTCGTTGCCACCAGGCAGTTTACTGAGATGGGACGGATTCAAACGCTAGTTGGTGAAGCCATTATGCCCGCAACGCCGATGGAGCGGCAACTGGATCAAGCCGGTGGTCAGTTGGTATTAGTCTCCAGTGCGGTTTGTGGTCTGGTGTTTGGCATTGGGATGCTACGGGGGTATGACGTTCTACAAATGCTGAAAACGTCAATTTCACTAGCGGTTGCTGCCGTTCCCGAAGGCTTACCGGCTGTTGCCACCACAACCCTAGCCTTGGGAATTCGCGAGATGCGTCGGCACAAGGTTTTAATCCGGCGGTTGGATGCGGTGGAGACTTTAGGCTCAGTGCAGGCACTTTGTCTGGATAAAACCGGCACCCTCACCATTAATAAGATGTCCGTCGTTGAATTGTATGTGACTGACGATCGCATCCAGATTGCTGACGCTCAGTGGAGTAATGGGCAGGAACCAATTGATCCGATGGCATCCGAGACATTGGTGAACCTGTTGCAAGTTCTGGTGCTGTGCAACGAAAGTGAAATCAATTCAACTGCCAACTCTCAGGTTGAACTCAAAGGGTCTTCTACGGAGAATGCCCTCCTGGAACTGGCGATCGCAGCGGGAATGGATGTGGCTAAAGTACGACAAACCTACCCCTTGCTCACCATCCATCACCGTTCTGAAGCTCGCAATGTGATGCTTACCCTGCATCAGGTACCGACCTCGATCACCGCCTCCCCAAAACAATTGCTGGCAGTCAAGGGAAGTCCAATGGAAGTGTTATCGCTCTGTAATTGCTGGATTCGAGCAGGCGTAATGTCACCTCTGACCCAAGCCGATCGTAGTGTGATTGCAATGGCAAACGATCGTATGGCAGGTCGGGCATTGCGAGTGTTAGGAGTCGCGTATCGTTACATTAATCCACCAGAGGAGACTATTCAGGACAATCTCATCTGGTTAGGGTTAGTGGGAATGATCGATCCACTGCGACCGGGAACAAAGGAATTGATGCAGGTGTTTCATCACGCTGGCATCGAAACCATCATGATTACGGGAGATCAAAATTTAACTGCCTATGCCATTGGCAAGGAACTCAATCTCAATCAAGATCAGCAATTACAGATTCTGGATTCGACTGCTTTCACCACCCTCGATCCCGAGATTATGCAGGCATTGTGCAAACAAGCGCAGATTTTTGCTCGGATTAGCCCAGCCCATAAGTTGCAAATTGTTCAGGCACTCCAACGCACTGGAAAAGTAGTAGCGATGACTGGAGATGGCATTAATGATGCTCCGGCTCTCAAAGCCGCGAATGTGGGAGTGGCGATGGGGCATGTTGGTACGGATGTGGCGCGGGAAGTGGCAGATATTGTGCTGGAAGACGATAACTTGCAAACAATGACGATCGCGGTTAGCCGAGGACGTACTATTTATCACAATATTCGCAAGTCGGTACACTTTCTGCTGTCTACGAATCTCAGCGAAATTCTAGTGATGCTGACCGCGATCAGTCTGGGTTTAGGGCAGCCGCTTAATGCCATGCAACTTCTCTGGCTCAATCTTGTCACCGACATTTTTCCTGGTCTAGCTCTTGCCCTTGAGCCCCCGGCTCCAGATGTATTGAGTCAACTCCCTCGTGACCCAAATCAGCCAATTATCAAACCCAGTGACTTTAAACGGATTTTGTTTGAATCGACTACGCTGTCTATCAGTGCGCTGGCAGCCTATAGCTATGCGATCGGACGGTATGGCATCAGTCCTCGGGCTAGCACCATTGGGTTTATGAGCCTGACCTGTGCCCAACTATTTCATGCGCTGAGTTGCCGTTCTACCCGACGGCGATGGGGACGTTCTGCCCTGCCCCCCAATCCCTATTTGACTACTGCGTTAGCGGGTTCTCTGGCTCTGCAACTTCTATCCGCGATCGTGCCTGGATTGCGAACGTTACTTCACATTACACCAATTAGTTTTGTGGATAGTGCGATCATTAGTGCTAGTGCTTTCCTGCCCCTGCTGGTGAATGAAGGAACGAAACGCAAGGATGACAGGCTAGGAGCGTGGGTAACGGAGGAACCTCCAGATCAATTGTGTGAATCAAATCAGTAATGCAACTCAGTTACTCGGTAGGGCGGAGAAAATTGATCTGTTCACCTTTTAAAAGATGAATTGGAGTGATGTGTAATACGTGGAATTGTTGGTACTCCGATTAGGATTGAGAGAATGCAGCCGTAGAACTTGGCTTACCCAATTCTGCGCTCGTGTCGAGGATTCACTGACATTCTAAAGGGACTGATATGAAACTACTGAGCCATCGCACCAAAATTGTGGCAACGATCGGACCGGCTAGTGATTCTCCTGAGATGATGCGCCACATGCTGCTGGCAGGAATGAATGTTGCCCGACTCAACTTTTCCCACGGGAATTATGCCGATCACGTGGAACGGATTAAACGCTTGCGAGATGCGTCTCAGGCACTAGATTTGCCGCTGATGTTATTGCAGGATCTACAGGGCCCCAAGATTCGGGTTAGTGAGTTACCTGCGGACGGCATGATGTTGGTTGCAGGGGAAAGTCTCACCTTAGTTCCGATCGCTGATTACACAGGACAACCCAATACCGTGGGGATCGACTACTCCCATGTGGCAGATGATGCAGAACCCGGAACCCAAGTGTTGCTGGATGATGGCTTGCTGGAATTGCGGGTCGAAGCCGTTCATGGTCGGGCAGTGCAGTGCCAAGTCGTAGAGGGAGGAGTCCTCAAAAGCCATAAGGGAGTGAACTTCCCTACCCTGAACTTGCGCCTGCCTTCTATGACAGAAAAGGATCAACGTGACCTGGACTTTGGCATTCAACAGAGGGTAGATCTGATTTCCCTGAGCTTTGTTCGTCAGCCCGAAGACATCCAGGCACTCAAAGCCTTCCTGAGGGAGAAAGGTGCGAATATTCCGGTGTTAGCCAAATTGGAGAAACCCCAGGCGATCGCTAACCTGAACGCGATCGTGGATCAGTGCGATGCCATCATGGTGGCTCGGGGCGATTTGGGGGTAGAAATGAGTCCCGAAAAAGTGCCCCTGATTCAAAAACGCATCATTCAACTATGTAACCAAAAGGGCATCCCGGTGATTACAGCCACCCAAATGCTGGATAGCATGATGCACAATCCCCGTCCCACACGGGCAGAGGCTAGTGATGTGGCAAATGCGATCATGGATGGAACGGATGCAGTGATGCTGTCGGGGGAGTCGGCAGTGGGAAACTATCCCGTGGAAGCGGTCAAAATGTTGGCACGGATTGCGGCGGAAGTGGAACCGTCGATCCAATTTATCAACTATCCACCCAATCGCTCGGATGATGCTGATGCCATTAGTGAAGCCCTCCATGCGATCGATGACACTCTGAATCTGCAATGTATTGTGGCTTTGACTGAAACAGGCTACACTGCCCAACTGGCCGCCGCAGAACGTCCGAAAGCTCCCATTGTTGCCTATACTCCCCACTCCCATGTCTATCGCCGCCTTTGCCTCAGTTGGGGAGTCAGACCTGTTTTACTCAAAGGGTTTGATGGCGCGACGTTCAGTGAAGTGATGCGTCAGGTTGAAGCGAATTTAATTGCCCAAAACTTTGCGGCTCCTGGTGATAAGGTTTTGGTGATGGGAGGCATCCCGTTTGGTCAAGCTGGTGGTACTAATTTTCTCAAAATCCATACGATCGCTACCCCTGGGGCAGACAGCGTTTAGCTCGATCGAGATTGCCTCCTCGCTTCCCAATGCTGGGCTACGGTGAACACAGATCTCCTCAAATACCTCAAGCTCCTGCATTCTGCCCCCCTAGTCCCCAATTCTGGGGGAATTAGAACCGGCAAAGTCCCCCAGAACATAGCCTGGCGGCACTATGATCATCTGGATGTGCTAGAAGTCAAAGTAAATGTAGGGTAAAGCTCCCTGGGGGGCTAAGAGCCAAACGGCAAATAGGCAGGCGGGAACTAACATCAGCTTAAATGTCCAACTGAGTTGCAGTTTCAGCACATGTTTGAAGGTGTAGAAAATAACCATCACTGCCATCATCAGACAGAGTAATAGAGCAATCTGCAACGGATCAAGTCCGATCGTTTCTACATAAACCTTTTGGGCAAACTGCGGATCTGCCTGCTGTCCCCAGAGATGCTGCACCACATACCAGGACTCCTTCAGGTTCGGCAAGCGGAAAAAGATCCAGGTGAAGAACACCATGAACTGAGTCAGACACCAGGCGGTTAAGACTCCCCAGAGACTACTCCAGAAGCGAGTTAGCCGATCGCTGTGCTTGGAGATCGCATCCGTCAACCGATGGGCGATCAACGCGACCCCATGTAATGTTCCCCAAACCACAAACCCCCAAGCCGCACCATGCCAGAGTCCGGCGATCGCCATGACAATCATTAAGTTTAAGCAAGTACGCCACAAGCCCTGGCGGGAGCCCCCCAATGGAAAGTACAAATAGTTCCGCAGCCAGTCGCCGAGGGTGATATGCCAGCGTCGCCAAAACTCGGAAATATTAGTAGTCAGGTAAGGAAAATCAAAGTTGGCAGGGAGGTTAAAGCCGAGCAACAACGCCGTTCCCCGCGCCATATCCACATAGCCACTGAAGTCTAAATAAAGCTGGAACCCGTAGGCAAAGGTGGCTAACCAGAGATCACCACTACCTGCCCGGTGCAGATTTTGGAAACTTAGATCGACTAAAATCCCCAAATTATCCGCTAATAAACCTTTTTTAATTGCCCCACAGGCAATCAGCCAGAGACCATCTGCTACGCGATCGACCGTCGGCTGAGACTGGGCTTGCAACTGGGGAGCCATGGCCTGATAGCGCGTAATCGGCCCCGATAGTAGCTTGGCGAAGAATAATTTATAGGCAGAAAACTTGAGAAATTGTTGCGCGGCAGGTGCTCCCCGGTAGACATCGACCAGATAAGCGATGCACTCGAAACAAAAGAAGCTCAGTCCCAAGGGGGCAATCAGATTCAGGCTAGTCCATTGGGCACCTGTTTGCAGGGCAGGGGAGCCAAATAACGTACCCAGGTTCGTTAAGGCAAAGGGAACGTACTTAAAGCCAAATAGCAGCAGCACATTAATGGCGATCCCGAACCACAGTAACTTGAGGCGACGACGGTTCCAGTCCTGTTGGGCAAACTGCCAATCATTGATGCGCCAATCTGGGGGCATGGCGATCGCTTGTCCCAACCGAAAGTTAACCCAAGTACCTGCGAGCAATAGGGGAATGTAGCCTGCTTGCTGACCAGGCAAAGAGGCATAGAACACCAGACTGGCAATCAGAATTGTCCATAGCCGGAGTTGCTGCTGGCGGACTGACCAGTAGATGCCCAAGACACTGAGCAGAAAGACAGCATAGGACAGAGAAATGAACGTCATAAGCGGTAAATCAAGAAGTAACGTGCAGTCTCCACAACACACTGGAATTGGAATGGGCTTGATTATAGTGAAACTCTGGCAAATCAGCGAACTTCTTTTTTATTCGATCGCATTCCTAGCAGTTCCGCCGATTTTACTCCTCTCCGTATTTGGTATAATTCAATACCCGTGTCTCTGAAACAGGAAAAGGATGAGGAGGCGAGGGGCAAACATGGCAGATCAATCTGAATGCTGCGTCTACTGTTTAAGATTCCGCCTCAGAACAGGCAACCCGAAAGCCAATATCGTACAGGCGACCATCGGCATTAAAGCGACTGCGGAACGCCGAACGGCAACAAGCAGGGCCCATATTCCAGGAGCCCCCTCGTAAAACCCGCTTATGGATATCAACCGCGATCGTCCAGGCACTGCCATCCAGAGGTAATCCCTCGTAGGAATCATGCCAAGCATCGGCACACCACTCCCGGACATTGCCATGCATATCGGCCAGCCCAAAGGCATTAGCAACCTGGAATAATCCCACGGGGGTCGTTTGCCGCCGATCGTCCCCTTTCGGTCCGGCACCATACGCACCGCGACTGCACAGCCGTCCCTGCACTTCCCAGTCCACCCCGGAATAATTTGCCAGATCAGTGGTAATGGTGTTGCCAAAATGAAATGGGGTCTGAGTCCCGGCACGACAGGCATATTCCCACTCTGCCTCAGTCGGCAACCGATAATGCCGCCCGGTAGCCTGGGATAAGCGGGCACAAAACTCAGTTGCCTCCTCCCAGGACACTTGCTCCACAGGGCGATCGCAGCCTTTAAAGCTAGAGGGGTCGGGGTCAAGGAAGTGGTGAATTTGGGGGAGGTGGGCTACTGCCTGCCACTGCGCTTGCGTCACGGGATAGCGACCAAGCCAAAAGGCGGCAATAGTGACGGTCTGCTGAGGATTCTGATTAGGCAACCAGCCTTCCTCGGTTCGGGCAGATCCCATATATACCGTCCCTGCCGGAATTGCCACTACGTCTAATGTGACATCCTGCCCCAACTGCTCTCGGTGGATTTGGGCTGTGGTACGGCGGCGATCGCTCTCCTGTCCCAACCCATCCAGCTTGACTAGATCAAATTCAACTGTTAATAGCTCAGTCTGCGTAACCATATCCCGTAACCTCGTATGGGGCTTGAACTTGCCCAAATATTTCAGATTGTTGCAACCCGGTGACTGCTGAATGTCTGTGTCCCTCCTCCGTAGTAAAGTGGAGAGCATTAGCTGTCTGAGTTAAAGATTAACAAGGGAAAAACACTCATGGTTCAGCGTGGTTCTAAAGTCCGTATTACTCGTAAAGAGTCCTACTGGTACCAAGATGTAGGCACCGTAGCCTCCGTAGACCAGAGCGGCATTAAATATTCTGTCATTGTCCGCTTTGACAAGGTCAACTATGCCGGTGTCAACACCAACAACTTTGCTCCTAGTGAGGTTGTAGAAGTGGAAGCACCCAAGAAGAAAGCTAAAGCTGAAGCCGCCTGATCCGTTCTTTAATTGAAGATACCGTGTCAGGTCTGTTTTGATTGAACCCTTAAGGTTACTGTCACCTCGCTCTCATCCTGATTTCAGACATTACTTTGTGAATTCTGAAATCGGATTGTCCGGAAAGTGGCTCGTCTAGAGTGCTTCCTGAGAAAGGGTGACAGTCCCACTGGATAAAATAGTTTGCTTTGCGAAGGATTAGGTGAAAGCTCTGAGCAACCGTTCGGAACTTCCACCTATTCTTTTTTTGTAGTTATAGCGATCGCAGAATCTATTACTACAGCTAGATGATCTGATCTTGACGTTTTTTCGATCGCGCTATTTTCTATCTCTAGCAAGATGATGATTTTTTAGCTGTTACGAAAGGTGATCAAAGGCTAAATTTCCTCTATCTTTAGGAATCTGGCTGAGGCTAGATGTGGCAATGATTTAATCTCAGTATCTTGTAAACATAGCCACTGAAGGTAACTTGAGCGGCAAGTAAAAACAGATTCGATATGTGATGAGGTGACAACAATGTCTGATATTGAAAACAAGCAAGCTTATCCTAGATCCGGTTCTGATGACGGCAATACCCCGATCGATGAATCCCAACGCAAAACGGGTAGCAATGTCGCTCCCGATCGGGCTGAAGGTGGTGCTAAACCGGAATCCGGCGAAGGTAGTGATGTTGTAGCAGGTTCGCCCAACCAGGGTACTGAAAGCCGCTAGGTCAAGAGCTTCGCTGAAAATATTTTGAGCAATTGGCAGCACCTCAAAGTGTTTTCTGATCTATGTTCTTTACCTGTCGATTTAACATTGGCAGGTAACTCATTTAAACCCATTAAGTTAAACCTAAACTATAGTTAACCCACCGAATTATCAGCGGTCTTGTTTAACAAGTATCTCTGATAGTTCGGTTATGTTTATGGATAGGTCGAGGGACAACAACGCTAGACTGAAATTAGATTGACCAACATTTCAGTTTAACGTTCTAACGACCTGTGCCTGAACTGCCCGAAGTTGAAACCGTCCGGCGGGGACTAAACCGCAACACCCTACACCAGCCGATTCAGGGGGGAGATGTGCTACTGGAACGCACGATCGCCTACCCATCTACTATTTCTGAATTTCTTAATGGACTCCAGGGAACCACGATCGCGACCTGGCATCGACGCGGCAAGTATTTGCTAGCGGAATTGGTGAGGGGTAAGGGAGATAAGGGAGATAAGGGAGATAGGGGAGATAAGGGAGATAGGGGAGATAAGGGAGATAGGGGAGATAGGGGAGATAGGGGAGATAAGGAAGGCAAGAGAGGGACGATAAAGCTTGCTACTACCTCACCTTCCCCATCCTCCTTATCTTCCCCATCCTCCTCATCTTCCCCACCTGCTGCTGGCTACCTGGGTGTCCACCTCCGCATGACTGGACAACTGCTCTGGTTGCCGCCGACAGAACCGCTCCAGAAGCACACCCGCGTTCGCTTGTTTATGGGCGATCGCGAGTTACGGTTTGTCGATCAACGGACGTTTGGGCAAATGTGGTGGGTGCCGCCCGGTCAACCGCCGGAACAGGTAATCACTGGCTTACAAGCCTTGGGCCCAGAACCATTTTCCGATCAGTTTTCCGTGGCTTACCTGATCGCGCAGTTGCTCGATCGGCGGCGACCGATCAAAAATGCTTTATTAGATCAAGCGTTGGTTGCTGGAGTGGGCAATATTTATGCCGATGAGGCGCTGTTTCTGAGTAGCATTCATCCCACAACGCTATGTAGTAGTTTGCAGCGATCGCAGATTGAGCGACTCCGGAGTAATATTATTCGGGTGCTGGAAGCCAGTATCGAAGCGGGGGGGACAACCATCAGCACTTTTCGGGATCTGGCGGGGGTGAATGGGAATTATGGTGGCGTTGCCTGGGTCTATGGGCGGGATGGGGATGATTGTCGCCAGTGTGGTACGGTAATTCAACGGTTAAAACTGGCAGGACGATCGGCACACTTTTGTCCCACCTGTCAGCTCTAGAGGTAGTCATGATTCGGGAGTTCATGCGAGGAGCGATCGTTAGTGTCCTGCTAGGAATCAACTGGCTGATGGCACAACCCACCTTTGCCCAATCGGCTAGTGAGTATCGGCAACTGGGGTTGACCTATCGGAATCAGGAACGCTACGACGACGCGATCGCGGCTTTACAGAAAGCAGTGGCATTAGAGCCAGAGTCCCAGTCGGGTAGGGTGCTTCTGGGGTGGACGCAGCATAAAGCCGGACAGAATCCCCAAGCTGCCGAAACGTTACTGCAAGGGTTTTATCGGGATCTGTTCGATGTGCCGACCTTGAATGCGTTAGGGATTGTCTATTTAGTGAGTGACCAATTGCCGAACGCGATCGCCGCGCATACCTGGGCAGCTACCCTCAAACCGGATAATGAAATTGCTTACTATAACTTGAGTCTGGCGTTTGAGCGCATCGGTCAGTATGACTGGGCGATCGCGGCAGCTAAGGAAGCGGCGAAATTAGAACCGAGTAATCCCCATCCTCCGGTGGCTGAGGCGATCGCCCATTGGGGTAATCAAGACACTACCCTGGCACAGCAAACTTACCAGCAAGCGATCGAGCTTGATCCACGATATGCCGATGCCGCTTTTTTGGACTATTTAAATGAGGCTGGCTTTAGCGCTGAACAAATTCAAACCTCGAAACGGGTGCTGGCAAGCCGTTAGTCGGCTCAAATCTGTTTAAGGTTATAAGCTCAACGCCCCCTAAATCCCCCAATTTTGGGGGACTTTGAGAGCCTGCCGCTCCTGTAATAGGAACCTACCGTGTACACAAGTCAAGCCGGACTTCGTTGAAGCTTTTAGCCCCCTAAATCCCCCAATTCTGGGGGACTTTGAATTATCTGGTTCCCCCCAAAATTGGGGGGCTAGGGGGCAAAATGCAGGATCTTGAGGTGGTGGAGATGTGTGTACACCGTAGGTAATACGGGCTGAATGAAAAGATTCTGGACTTATTGCTCCTGGACTAACCGCAGATAGTTTTGATGTAACTGCAAGTGATCTTGGGTAATTCGTTCCGACATTTCCTTCTCTACATCGCTAATTTGCTCCCAGAAGGCAGCGGAACGGCGGGCGGTTAACACTTCCTTCCACAAGAGTTTTAGTAGTTCAAAAGCGGGGGAATCATCCGCTACACTAGCTAAAAGCTCGGTAAATCCCTGATTGGCGGCGGCATGGGTGCGGGGATCTTGAGCCAGAGCAAAACAGGCTTGCAGTTGTTCGATTTGGTTCGGTGTGAGAGAGTCGCTCATAATGAATTACGCAGATTTCGCGGGTTTTCTGGTCAAGCGGGTACGATAACTGTTACATTTCTTAATTGATTATAGCGAAGCGATCGCGGACGTATCATCCACCACTCGGACTAACACGGTATGGCAAAGCAACGGGTTCTTTCTGGCGTTCAACCCACGGGGAATTTGCACCTGGGGAATTACCTGGGCGCGATCCGCAATTGGGTCGAACATCAGAACCAGTACGACAATTTTTTCTGTGTGGTTGATCTCCATGCCATTACCGTTCCCCACAATCCCACTACCCTGTCGGCAGATACCTACGCGATCGCGGCTCTGTATCTTGCCTGTGGCATTGACCTGCAATATTCCACAATTTTCGTGCAGTCCCATGTGTCGGCACACAGCGAACTCACCTGGCTGTTGAACTGCATCACACCACTGAATTGGTTGCAAGACATGATCCAGTTCAAAGAAAAAGCGGTGAAGCAAGGGCAGAATGTCGGCGTGGGATTACTGGATTACCCGGTACTGATGGCAGCGGATATTTTGCTTTACGATGCCGATAAAGTCCCCGTGGGTGAGGATCAGAAGCAACACATTGAATTGACCCGCGATATCGTCGATCGTCTGAATCACCTGTTTGGCAAACCCGATCAGCCTGTTCTCAAGTCTCCCGCTCCGTTAATTCGGACGGATGGGGCGCGGGTAATGAGTTTGACCGATGGCACGAAAAAAATGTCGAAATCCGATCCCTCGGATCTGAGCCGGATTAATCTGCTCGATGCGCCAGAAACCATTCAGACCAAGATCAAGAAATGCAAAACCGATCCAGTCCGGGGACTGACCTTTGGCGATCCCGAACGGCCGGAGTGTAATAATCTGCTAACGCTTTATCTCTTGATGTCTGGTAAGTCGAAGGAAGAAGTCGCTGCCGAATGTGCCGATATGGGTTGGGGACAATTTAAGCCGTTACTGACGGAAACGACGATCGCCCACCTGAAACCGATTCAGGACAAGTATCACGAGATTATGAACGAACAGGGCTATTTAGAGTCAGTGCTGAAAGAGGGGCGAGAGAAAGCCAGCGCGATCGCCAACGAAACCCTCCGCAAAGTCAAGGTAGCATTAGGATACTCCTTGCCAAGTTAGCCAGACTTGATCCTGATTTAAGATGTACGCTGGAAGGAAGGATTTTCAGGACGATCGATCAACTCTTTAAGATCAGTTGAAATTCTGGTAAGCGTTTTAAGGTAAAATTTCGCCTACCGCTTGATCCTGATTATTCTGTAACTGTTCCATCCCTAATTCGCAATGCCTGACAGTTTAAATGCCAATTTCCGTCTTCCACCCAGGGTTCCTTCCTTCCGGGAAGCCGTACAGGCAGGCGATTTCCTCCTGACTGCTGAAGTTGCCCCACCCAAAGGCTGTGACCCAACCCACATGCTGCAAATGGCGCAATTGCTGAAGGGGCGGGTACATGGCGTGAATATTACGGATGGCAGTCGAGCGGTGTTACGGATGTCGTCGTTAGCGGCTTCAGTGATTCTGTTACAACATGGCATTGAGCCAGTTTGTCAGGTGGCGTGCCGCGATCGCAATGCGATCGGATTACAAGCCGATTTGATGGGAGCGCAAGCCTTAGGCATCCGGAATGTGCTGGCGCTAACGGGTGATCCGGTGAAGGCGGGAGATCATCCTACTGCCCGTCCCGTGTTTGAACTAGAGTCAGTGCGGTTGCTGAATCTGATTGGCAAGCTGAATGGTGGCTTGGACTTCAATGACAAAGCTCTGCCCGATGGTGCTACGGATCTATTTGTCGGTGCGGCGGTTGACCCCCAATCCGGGAGTTGGTCAGGCTTACAGAAACGGTTTGAGCGGAAAGTGGCAGCGGGGGCCCGGTTTTTCCAGAGTCAGCTAATTTCGGATTTCGATCGCCTGGAAAAATTCATGACCCAAATTGCGGCGGGCTGCGATCGTCCGATTCTGGCAGGGATTTTTCTCCTCAAGTCCGCGAAGAATGCCCAGTTTATTAATCGCTGTGTGCCGGGGGTACAGATTCCCGATCACATTATCGATCGCTTAGCGCAGGCGAAAGATCCGCTTTATGAAGGCATGGTGATTGCGGCGGAGCAGGTGAGATTAGCTCGCCAACTGTGTCAGGGCGTACACTTAATGGCCGTGAAGCGGGAAGATTTGATTCCACAGATTCTTGATCTAGCGGGGATTGAACCCTTAGCCAAGCCAGAATTGCATCCAGAATCCGTGGTTGTGTAGGGCTGAAATTAGCGAACGGAAGAATTTTCCTGCCGCTGAAATGCTGGCTCAAAGGCTTGGCAGGCGTTTAGAGTGGCGTTGATCTCGCGGCAAATGATCCGGTGAGAAACCCGGATTTCCTGGGAGGTAAATACCACCGCGATTAACAGCAGGGCAACGCCCACCAGAAAGAGCAGCAACGCCCCCGATGAGAACCAGGTCGAATTGAGCGTGATCGAAGCGGCGATCGTAAACATCGTGAACAGAAAAATTACGATCGCAGTGTAAGCTGCCTGGACGGCCTGTTGCAGCAAATTATGGCGACGGCTGAGAATGGGCATCTGGATATCGATTTTCTGTAATTGTTTGAGTCCAGCTTCCTGCTTATAACCTTGGGCTTGCAGAAGTTCCAGGCGATCGCGAGCCATCCCGTGTAATGAGTCAGCCACTCCGGTGTAGCGTCCTAGTAAGCCATTCAAGAAGATCACACAGACAGTAATCAATACCGCAGGCGCAATAATGGTTTGAATAATTTCAGCCGCAACTTTGGCAGACATAGAAGATTTCAGGTGAACCTACTTTATTAGCTTAAGGCGGAGTTGAGAAAAAAGCGGAGCCACGGCTGAAGCGAGAATAAGTTTATGCCAGGGAATTAGAATGAAAGGCAGAAACCGCACAGAAGTTAAATTCAACCCATGCCCCTGTCGCGTCTGCTCACGTTAATCATTGGTCTGATCGTCATCTTTGGCATGATGGTCTGGTTGATTGATTCCCTGGCTCGGTTGTACTGGCAACTGGCGTACTACCCCTTGTTGTCCCAGGCGTTGCTGCTGCTGTTGATTGTGTTAATTGGGGTATTAATCGCAGCGCTAGTCTATTACTTATTTATCGTGCCGTCCCAGAGCCAGAAAAAACGGCGGAAGCGAGTCCCCAAAATTCCGGTCGCGAAGACAGAAGCGGCAGAAGAAACCCTAAAAGCAGTCCGCAAACAGGTTTCCCAAATTCAGGATGAGGTAGCGCGGCAGGAGTTATTAAGTCGATCGCGGGCGATCGAGCAAAACCTGGCGCGGGGTGAACTTCAGGTAGTGGTGTTTGGCACAGGTTCCGCCGGAAAAACCTCGATCGTCAATGCCTTGATTGGGCGAGTCGTGGGCAGAGTTGGGGCACCCATGGGTACAACGGAGGTGGGGGAAACCTATTTGCTCAAACTCAAAGGGGTGAATCGGGACATTCTGATCATTGATACACCGGGGATTCTGGAAGCGGGAGTGGCTGGAACGGAACGGGAACAACTCGCCCGACGATTGGCGACTGAAGCGGATCTGCTTTTATTTGTGTTAGACAACGATTTGCGCAAATCGGAATATGACCCGTTACGCACCCTGGCAGAAATTGGCAAGCGATCGCTGATTATCCTCAACAAAGCTGATTTATATACCGAAGAAGATAAAAAAACGATTCTGGCACAGTTACGAGAACGAGTCCGGGGCTTAGTCGCTGCCGCTGATGTGATTGCCGTCGAAGCGAATCCGCAGGCGGTGCGGTTAGAAACAGGAGAAATATTTCGACCTGACCCGGATATTATGCCGTTAATCCAACGACTGGTAGCCGTGTTACGGGCGGAAGGCGAGGATTTAATTGCCGATAACATTTTGCTGCAATCGCAACAATTGGGCGATCGGGCGCGACGATTGATTGATGCCCAACGCAAACGCGATGCCAACAAAATTGTCGAGCGGTTTCAGTGGATTGGTGCCGGGGTAGTGGCGGTGACACCATTACCCGTGATTGACATGCTGGGAACCGCAGCTGTGAATGCTCAAATGGTGGTAGAGATTGGGCGGGTGTATGGCTGTGAGATCAACATGGATCGAGGGCGAGATTTAGCCTTATCACTAGCAAAAACTTTAACGGGATTAGGGGTGGTAAAAGGGGCTGTCACCATGCTGACCACTGCCTTACAACTGAGTATTGGGGGAATTATCGTGGGTCGGGCGGTTCAAGCCGTCACTGCCGCTTACTTAACTCGAATTGCCGGAAAGAGCTTTATTGAATACTTCCGGCATGATCAGGATTGGGGTGATGGCGGCATTACCGAAGTAGTGCAGCGCCAGTTTCAACTGAATCGCAAAGATGAGTTTGTGAAATCGTTTGTGCAAGATGCCATTACCCGCGTCGTCAAACCACTACAACTGGAACTACCGATTCCCCAATTAGAAGCCGATGACGACTATGAAGAAGAGTATGAACTAGAGGAAGTAGTCGAACGAAACGTGATGATTCCCCTGCAAGCTAGATTAGAGTCGGAAGTGGATGATTGGGAGTTGCAATCATCAGACGATTGGGATGATTGAGGTTTAACGGCATCCCTCTAACTGTACGCCTTGAGTCGTTCCCCCAAGATTTTGATTCCCCATTGAATCGCTTCCGTCGGTCGGCAAAAACTCAGACGCATGGAGGCATAGCCCTGACGATCGGGGAAATAACTGCTGCCCGGTACGACTAATACCCCCTGTTCGCGTACTTCCTGACAAATTCGTTGTAATGGTAGGGCTTCGGGCAGTTGCACCCAGAGGAAAATGCCCCCATTGGGAACTGTCCAGGTTGCTTCAGAAGGAAAATACTGCTCCATTGCTTCTAACATAACGTTGCGGCTTTGCAAATGCCACGATCGTAATTGCTGCAACCGATGACGATAATGTCCTGATGCCAGATATTCCTGCACGATCGCTTGTGATGGTGTGGGAGTATGCAAATCATCAAGAATCTTTTGTTCCAATATGGGTTGATAATGTTGTCCTGTGACGACGATGTAACCGATTCTTAAACCGGGCATCAAGGTTTTAGAAAATGTGCCCAGATAGAGCACACTATCTTGTTGATCGATCGCTTTAATCGGAGCAGGTACAGGTGCAAAATTTAGACCTTCATAAGCATTGTCTTCTAACACGGGGCAATTATAGGCTTGAGCGAGGGCTAGCAGTTGTTGCCGATGAGTCTGAGAAGTAGTAATTCCGGTTGGATTATGTAAGGTACTAATCGTGTAGAGGAGTTTGGGACGATGACTCTTGAGATATTGTTCTAATAGTTCTAAATTCATCCCCTCGGGTGTCATCGGAATCCCAATAATTTTGGCTCCCATTCGTTCCAGTACCGTTAACGTGCCGTACCAGGTCGGACTTTCGACAATTACCCAATCTCCCGGTTTGATCAGATAGCGCAAGGTTAACGCGATGCCCTGCATTGAGCCACTGGTAATGATCAGATCATCGGCTGACACCACTAACCCCCGTTGCACCAGGAGTTGAGCAATTTGTTGGCGTAATCCTGCCTGTCCCTGGGGAAAGTCGTAATTGGATAGACGATCGACCACCTGATTCATAGCCCGACGAGCCAGACGTTGTAAGTCATCTAAACCAAAGAGTTGCGGAAAGCCCATACTAAAGTCCACCATGTCAGTTTGGCGATAGACTTTGAGCGATTCGATGTAAGAATCACAAAAGGAATGAATAGTGGACTGAGCAATAATTACCTTCTGATCTGGGGCAAAGGTAGCAGGCTGGGGTAGTGTAGTGGCAGAACTGCGATTGACAAAATATCCCGCTCCCAAACGGGCATGAATTAAGCCTTCTGCTTCTAACGTGCTATAGGCTTCAATCACCGTCAGTTTATTTACCTGCGTTTCTTTAGCCATTTGCCGCACCGATGGTAAACGATCGCCCGGTTGTAGCGCTCCAGAGACAATCAAGCGCTTGACGCGATCGCGAATTTGCAGGTAGATCGGTTGCGTGATTTGGCGGTCTAGGGGAATTTTCATATTCCGCACTATACGCAATTCTGAGGAGAATGTCCTGGTACGGTTGGGTGAATTTTAACTAGACCAGTTTTGGAAATGACTGGCTGTACTAGCAAAAGTCAGCCAATTTGTACCTCCTCAATCGGGTAGGGAAATGACAAGGTAAAGGAGTTGTTGCCATCAAGATGACTCATGATGAAACCTCAACCATTGTCAAACTCTAATTCGACTTCTAACCCGAACCCTGCGACACAGCCGAAACAGTTTTCCCGGACACCAGGCTATTTGCTGAAACAGGTTTGGCAACGATTTATGCGAATCTTGGCAAATGACGAATTCCAGGTCTGGCATCGGGTCGATCGCCAGGGACAAATTATCTCATGGCATGTCTATGATGCTAAAACTGGTCATACCACTCAACTCGCTTCTGAGATGGAAGTCCGCCTGTGGCTAGAACAACATCTTTATCGATGAATTAGCATCATCGATCGTCCGTCAGGCTGAATTCTTTGAAGTTTGGTCAATGGGCGATTGTGGTTGTGGCTGTGGCTCGATCGTTGATTTCCGCCAGTTCGAGTTCAATCTCTTGGTAGAACTCTTGCACCTGCTTAAGTGACTGAAGATGATAGACTCGCTTGCTTTCCTTAGCCTTATTCACATACTCTCGGTACTTGGGAGACAGCTTCTTATGGCACAGCCAGACCGTATAGTAACTGTTTAGCGTCCCCTTCAAGAGCGGACTATGCTGAGGCCAGTTTACGGGTGGAACTAGCCAACCCTTCAGAAATCGCTTCGTAACCCACCAATAATGCTTGAGAACTGGCAGATCTACATAAACTAAGGTATCTGCAACCTCCAGGCGTTCCCATACAGTATCTAATGATCCAAACCCATCAATGATCCACTGATCTTGCTGGAGCAGTTGATCGTGCGCCGCTTTATATTCTGCGTGAGGAACTTCGTCACCGCCAGGTTTATATTTCAACAGGTCTAAAGCCACGATCGGTAAACCTGTCATTTCTGCTAAACGATTGCTGAGAGTAGACTTGCCACCTCCAGCATTACCAAATACAGCAATTCTATTCATAAGCAGATCCTTGATCAAGGTTGCTCTTAACTACTCTCTAGGAATGCACCGTTACGGTTTAACTGACATCCATTCATGACAGCTCTTCATGATCTGATGTATATTCCCAATTTGGAGTAACCTTGCAGGTACGTTCGGATCATCTACCCTATCAAAAATTTCTCAACCGATCTGAACGGAGCAGTTAGCTATCTCTCACTTACAACAAGTTGCCTGCAACCATTTGTTTAATATTCTCCAGATCAATATTAAACTTGCTGGAAATAGCTTCTAACACCGCCGTCTCGGCGGGCGATCGCTCCTGATCAATCTGTGAAATTCGGTAGCATAGCGCCAAGAGTGGCACAGCATAATCGCGGTTAAGCTGGTCTAGAAATTCATGCAAGGGTTTGGGCGATTTGAGATTCGCCGCGATCGCCTCCAATGACGCTGGGCTTAATTGTAAAGCGGCTAAATTGGGGAGGATCTGCTCCCAGTCCTGGTTGGGATAACTCGCCACAATCATGTGAACCATAATCTGATCCATCACGGTCTGTTGGGCGATCGCTACTTCCAAATACTGATCACTTTCCTGAGTCAGTGCCTCCAGCGTTTCAGCTGTCGGAATCGAGGTGGATTCTTGCTGTTTAGCTTCATAAAACCGACAGGCAGCATAGCCCAACGCATAGGTCAGGGTGGCATTCGTGCTGGCACCAATAATCACCCCTGCCATCGGCACATTTCTCATCAAGCCTAACCCAGCCTTAAGCGCTCGACCACCGCCCAGCGCTAACCCAAAAATCGCCAGAACTTCTCCTTTACGGGCAGGGTCTTTTAAGTCCAATCCATAGGCAGCAGCAATTTGATAGACCATTTCTGCCTGGAGGGAGGTCGTTGCCGCCAAATCGACAGCCAGCAGAGCCAGGGCCGCTCCGGGAACAAGGCTAGTGACCAACCCAGTCCCACCGGCAAAGGCAGCTTTTTGCACCATCAGTCTATGGGCAATTTGGCTCGGTGAGTCATTGGGATACTTTTGTTGCAGTTCTCGAACATCGGCTTCTGCCCGATTTAAATCCACCCGATCGGCCACTCCAACCAGCCAGTCCAGTTTGAGAACGCCCGATAAGCGACGAACCAGCCAATTATTACCGATAAAATTAACCGCGTGTCCGGCTCCTTGAGTGGTCTGCTCCACCCACTGGTAAGTTTGCTTTGCCGTATTCTCACCCACCCACTTGGCAATTTCAATCGCGGTTTTCCCCGTATGAGAGACACTATTCTCAACCACCCCACCAAAAGCAAACGCTGTATGCAAAGCCGCTTTACCAGTACGGGAAGCTGTGCTGCCGATCGCCTCACCTACCTCACCTAAGCCAGCCCCCAGTCCCACTAGGGAATTGAAGACATTCGGCTTCTGTACGGATGAACTCTGCTGAGGCACACTGGTGGCATCTTCATCAACTGTCTCGCCAGAGGGTATCGAACTTTTATCCGAGCTTGTGATTGGAGTTAAATTCTCTGGTGTTTGATGTTCCAGCGCTGGGTCGTGTTCGTTGTTCATACGTCTCTACGGGGCCAATCCACTCTAACAACTGAGTACCGACATCGCATGTAGTTCTTGAGCCTACAATTAGACTGTATCGCGGTTGCTTAATAATCACCTCAACCCCAAGTCAGGCGTTCTTCCAGCTAACTATCTGTCTTTGAGAGGATTTGGTAACGGCAGCGTTGGAGCCAGGTAAAAAAGTAATGCTTATGGCTGATCGAGGCAGTTCACTGGATTTTGCCCCCCCGTATGGGGTAGAGCGTTAGTCGCCTGAATGACTAAATAAATTGAACCATCCTGGTTCGTCACCCAACCTCGGGCTTCCACAATTTGGGGAGATTGAGCCGATATTGCTACTGGCGTTGTTATTTGTTCGGCAGGGAACTGAATAGCACGATCGCCAGAGTTTTCCGGCGTAACCCAATCAACAGCAACAGTCCAATCCTGTAACGGCTCCTCGGGGTTAGACGGAATGCCACCGCGTCCAGTTTGGGTAAATGAACTTGATCGATTGCTGTCACCAGAACACCTGGCTTGAATCTGAGTCGTGGGATCAACCACATCTACCGGGAGCGCCACTAAGCCTTGACTGGGATCGAGGCTCAACAAGTTCAGTGTTACTGTGCCATTGATGCCAAATTGAGAACTCGCTGTAATGTCGCTGTTAGGGGTTAATTGCGGCTGAAATCGTAGTCCAAAAATGCCATTGGCTGTGATATTAATGTTACCGCCTTTGCCGGTGAAAGCATTGGCAGTGATGTCACTATTTTCCGGTAATACCGCAATGATAAACGGAGATGCAATGGTAATGTTGCCACCATTGCCACCTGCTTTTGCCGTTCCGGCAGTGGTAGAAATTTGGCTCTGTCGTCGTAGAAATAGGATATTGGGCGATCTCACAGTAATATTGCCGCCATCCCCAGAGCTACTGCTAGCGGTAATTGCCGCCTTGCGATCGAGGTGAATTGAATCAGCCGTTACCACAATATTGCCAGCCGGAGCGGTTGTCGATCGGCTATTGACAGTAATCCAAGCCTGGTTTTGAACTGTCAGATCATCTGCCTGGAGATTAATTGTCCCACTTTGCCCAGAGGCGATCGAACCTGCCGAAATGAACGAGCGATCGCGAATCAGTAAGCGACCTGCATCAATATTGACATCACCGCCGCGTCCACTCCCGATCGTAGTGTCAGAGTCGATGTTACTGTTATTAGCAACTTCTAGGAAATCAGATGCTCGAATCGCGATCGTGCCGCCGTTACCAGAACTGCCTGTCGTGCCGGAAGAAACTGCACTTTTATTCAGGCTGAGTTGGGGGGAGACGATCTTAATACTGCTGCCTGCACCTACGCCCAATGTACCGCTGGAAATTAAACTATTGGCTAAAT
Organism: Pantanalinema rosaneae CENA516; assembly: GCF_050753385.1. Lineage (NCBI taxonomy): Bacteria > Bacillati > Cyanobacteriota > Cyanophyceae > Leptolyngbyales > Leptolyngbyaceae > Pantanalinema > Pantanalinema rosaneae. Next base: position 54,830 of record NZ_JBLZFZ010000005.1, on the reverse strand, counting down.
TAGTAGATTCTTTAGCTTGAATGGTAATTGCTCCAGCATTACCTGAGTTAAAGGTGTCTGTGTTAATCTCACTATTCGTTAACGTTAATCGAGTTGTGTTCAAGCTTAAGTTGCCACCATTATCTGATCCGAAAGTAAGGCTAGAGATCAATCCGTTATCTAAATTGATCGTCTTCGTGGCATTGATAGTTAAGTTGGCTGGTTGACCCAAAAATGTATTCAGACTAATTAAACTATTACCTTGAAGATTAAAGTGAGTAGTATCGATCGCAACTGTACCGCCCTGTCCTTGAGTTGCTACAACTGATAGATAACTTTCACCAAACACATTGACCGAATCAGAGGCATTGAGGGTCAAATTACCTGCTCTACCTAAACCAAATCCATCGGTTTTTAGAGTTGTATGATTTCCCACGAGCAATTGTTTAGTAGTCAATGACAAATCACCAGCCTGTCCACCAAATGATGCTGTAGAGAGGGAACTGCGATCGAGTAGTGTAGCATTCTCAGTCGCCTGAATCGTCAGATTGCCTGAAGTAAAGGCTTCTGTGGAGAGTTTAGCTCTATCCTGAACCGTCAGATTTTGCGTTATCAGCGCCAGATTGCCACCTTGACCGATTACCGCTCCCGTCGCCAGTTTTGCCTGATCTTGAACCGTGAGAGAGGTAGAGCGGATAGTGAGATTGCCACCATTGCCCAAGCCTATCGATCGCGTGAATAAACCACTGAAAGAACCCTCTGGCGATCGACCAGTAATCAGCGTTTCAGTTGCATCAACCTGGATATTTCCGGCATTGCCGTCAACCAAAGCACTCGCAGCGATCGATCCGCCATTTTGGACGAGTAATTGCCCTGTCTTCAGTTGGATATCTCCAGCATTGCCTGAACTAGCGCTAGAGGTGAAAATGCCACTAAGGAACTCACCTGTTGGCGATGGAGTGAACCCGCTAACTTCCACTAGAATCGGGGCATTGATGACGATCGTTCCCCCTGAACCCGGTTCAAAGGTCGGCGCACCGATCGCCGCTCCATCGCGAACTCGTAAGATCGGTGTAGTCACAGTAATGTTGCCAGCATTGCCTGAGCTACCGGGCAGAATACTCCCAGCATTCAATCCAGTAGCACTTAAATTGCCAAATAAATCAGTGCCAATTCCGCTTAAGTCAACGGCTTCTGATGCGGTGACGGTCAAATTGCCACCATTACCGTTAAAAAAGGAACCGACTTTTAACAGTGAGCCATTGGTTAAAACCAGCGATCGGGCATTGACAGTTAAATTACCACTATTGCCCTCAGACGGTGCTGTATCAACTTGTGCTCCATCCAGTAACGAGATGGTTCCGCCTGCGCTTAACGCGGCATTACCGCCATACGTCCAAAGGTAGGCATTACTGTTCGTTAACGTGAGGTTTCTGCCTGCCTGTAATTGAATGTTGCCAGTTCCCGTTGCCTGAATGGAAGTATTCACGGTGATGTCATTACCGGCGATAGCCGTCAGACCCACACCAGGATTAAATATGAAGATATCGGCATTAAACGTAATATTATTGGTTGCTTGCAAAATTACGTTTGTAGCGGCAAAGTCGATCGTACCATTGTTGATCGCGTTGTTAGTGCCAGGATCAGTGAATTGATCATTTTCTGCTAATTGGGCGGGTACATCCAGAAAATCATCCACGATCGTGATGTTTTCTGGGTCAAGTAAGAGCGTTCCCGTTTGACCATTCGGCGCTAAGGTATTTACAAATCCTTGGAACTGTAATTGTGCGCCACTCACCTCCACCAAGCCACCATTCCCAGTTTGACTTTGGGCACTAATCGTTCCAGCAAATCTAGTATCACCCTTTGCCCAGACGATTACCTTGCCCCCATTGCCTTGATTGGGAGCATCCGCCTGAATCGTGACATTCGCACCCACGATCGTTTGCATGGCTTGCGGAATCATGCCCTGTCCTTGATAGTCTCCACCGATTAAAACCGTTCCGCCTCCCGTAGGACTAGAGACATCGATATAGGCTGGCTCCAGCACATGAATGACATTGCCCAATACTTGTACTGTGCCACCAGGAGCGATCAGGCTACCTGTATTTGTCACCCGATCGCCGTATAACGTAATCTGTTGTCCGGTGGGCACGACTAAATCCCCGGCTTGCTCAATCTGCCCGATCGGAGTGCCATACTGCAATCCCATGGGTATATTCATCGTGAGCAGTGGCGGAGCCTGGGGATTGGTTGCACTAAACTCGCGACCATCGGGAAAAATGAAGCGATCGGCGGTACTGGCAGAGAATGAGCCAGCAAGATTTAAGCGGGCGTTTCTGCCAAACACAATGCCGTTAGGGTTGATAAGAAACAGATTTGCTGTGCCATTTGCCTTTAACAGCCCATCAATATTAGAGATAGAATTTCCCGTTACCCGCGTCAAAATATTCTGAATCGCGGCTCCATTGTTAAACCAGGCAGAACCTCCCGTTGGGATGGAAAACTCGCGGAAACTATGGAATAAGTTAGTGCCGCGAATCGTGCCGCCGACAATTACACACTGCACACAACCAGGGGCAACACGGGAGTTTTCTGGGAGCGTCGTATCGGGAACAATTTGGGCTTGGGCGGGATGAAGCGTTGCCAAGCTAACCAGTAGGCTGCCAAGAAGCGAGCAGCTAGAACCAGTAGGTTTCATCGCTAATGGGGACAATTGACGATAACACCACTGTAGATCTACCTATTGAGAAGATCGGCTAAAGTTTATTCTCTGATAAAGAGATTCATGTCTCGTTACATGATGTCAATTAGAGCAACGGTTCAGTGCTTCAGTCGCCTTGAGGGGACAAGGCTTGCCAGCGATCGACTACGATCGCTAAGATAGCAGGGCATTAGCAGGAGGGGTATGAGTGATTACAGTGGATGAAACGATTCAGCTACCGATTCATGAGACGTTTCAACGTACCGTCCAGGGTGAGGGGTTTTGGACAGGAACTTTGGTTGATTTTATTCGACTGGCAGGATGCCCAGTGGGTTGCCCCTGGTGTGATACGGGCTATAGCGACGGGGGGCAACATACGCCAAGAGAACTGCGATCGCTCCAGGCGTTAGTGCAAGAGTTGCAATCGCCTCGGACGGTAATTAGTGGTGGAGAACCATTTATGCACAGGTCACTTGCTGAGTTAGTACAGGCAATTTTTGCTACGGGTCGATCGGTGAATATTGAAACTTCAGGAGCATTTTGGCAGGATGTACCTTTGGCAACCTGGATTACCCTATCCCCGAAACAGCATATCAATCCGAAGTTTCCAGTTCAGCCAGAGTTTTGGCAACGAGCCGATGAAATCAAATTAATCATTAGTACCGGAGCAGAAGTGGAGTTTTATCAGCCTTATTTGAACCAGCTTTTCCATCGTCCGGTGTTTCTCCAACCAGAATGGAATGAGCGCGATCGGGCGATTCCAATCATCCTAAAATTACTGCAACAATATCCCACTTATCGACTTTCCCTTCAAACGCATAAATATATAGGTGTGGCATGATTAATCAATGGATTTTGGGTAAAGAGTTTCGCTTTGAAGCAGCGCATGAGTTGCCGCATTACGATGGCAAATGCGCCAGATTACATGGGCATAGCTGGCGAGGGGTGGTTTATGTCAGTGGTAGCCACTTAGTGCAATCAGGGGCAAAGTCGGGGATGGTAATGGATTATGAAGAGATCAAACAATTTCTCAATCCCTTAGTAGAGGATTATTTAGATCACTATTTTCTGAATAAATCCACTGGTCTGGAAAACCCAACGAGTGAAGAACTAGCTCGCTGGATTTTTGAGCAACTGGAGCAACGCGGATTACCGGGATTAGTCGCTGTCAGAATTGATGAAACCTGTACTTCTACCTGTATCTATACCCGATCGCCCCAGGTCGGCAGTCAGCTACTAGCGACCAATGCAGCATCGATCGCGGGGTAGTTAATTCCTTGGGAAGGGCAGTTTATACACCGCCCCTTAGAGATCTCTTTTAGATTAGGACGTGTTTTAAAACCTTTTGTTTGATTTATTGGTACTAGAGTGATCCCCCTAAATCCCCCTTGACGAGGCTACGGTGTACACACAAGTCGAGTCTGACTTCGTTTAAATTTTCTACGCCCCCTTTTCTGGTATGCCCGCAGGGCTTTAAGCCCCCAATTCTGGGGGACTTTGAATACCGAGTTCCCCCCAGAATTGGGGGGCTAGGGGGGCAGAATGCAGGATCTTGAGGTAGTTGAGGAGCTGTGTGTATACAGTAGCCTTTTTAAGGAGGGTTAGGGAGGAGCGAAGGGTTTTAACACACAGATTAGGCAATGCGGCGATCGCATACAGATCGTGTTCTTAACTTTGGTGAATCACCAAACAAATGTTTGAGATAGCTGTAGCTCAACTCTTGATTCCAGCGACGTAACCGCGCCATAATTCTGACCATTGTGAAGGTTAATTCCACAGCTAGTACGGCATTTTTCAACCCTTTAGTACGACTGATTAAATCAGGGCTGTTGGTACGTTCCCCTTTATGGTGTTTGAGCAACAACATTAAATTCCGTACTGATCCTCGCAGTTGTTGGAAATAAGAATCGGCAAATGCCCAACGGCTGAACCCCCAAAATTTTGCCAAATGATTGATTTCGTCTTGAAACGGTTGCGCGATCGCCTGCTGTAATTCCCCCGTTGAATGTGCCATCAGCCAGAGATAAACCGATGCGGCTCCCCATTCAGTGGTAATGCGGCTCATCACATGGCTATGTAGATCTGCCCAAGGGTCATTAGTGGGTTGAAATCCAGCGACAGAATTTGGTTTAGGTATGAGTTTCTGTCCTGTCAATTGTTGATAAATCTTGCTAAATGCTGGGGCATGTTGCCGTTCTTCTTTCTCCCAAACGCCAACGGTTAGGGTTGTATCATCCTCGGCATATTCGCCGCCCATAAACCTTGCCATCTGGGGATGGACTCGATCTAGATAATCGTGGCTTTCCTTGGAATAAGCTCGAATTGGGGCTTCAATTTCCGTCGCTCCAGCTAAAACTTGTAGAAATAGATCTGGATCAATGCCAATAATTTGGCTACGATCGATCTGCTGCCAGCAAATCGGTTCCCAAGGGTGTTGATGGGGCTGAGTAAATTGACTGGGTAAATCTGACAGGCGATCGCTCAGGAGTTCGATCGAGACATACTGGTTAATTAAACGCTTAATCCTAGCCCGTGTATGGATGTAGTGAGGGTGATCAACCCGAGCACCCGCTAAATCGATCGGACGGATTTTAGTTGCCTTAGCCATATTTCTAAACCTCAATCATGCAAGTCTTGAGAAATGTTCAGAGGGCGTTTGAAAAGTCACAATCGTTACCTGAACTGCCCCCCTAACCCCCCAATTCTGGGGGGAACCGGATTCAAAGTCCCCCAGAATTGGGGGATTTAGGGGGCTAGTGCAATCGTTTTGATACTTTTAAAACATCCTCTCAGGCTCTAATTCCTGACTGTGTTTAGCATAATCGGCATGCATAAAGAAATTGGCTGAAAAATTGGCTGAAAAATTGGCGTAGTTAAACGATAAATTGTCAGTAATAGGCAACTTTAGTTGAAATGTTCTCGTAGGTAATCTTTTTGTGACTACTGCGCCTCTAATTCTGACCTTAAAGCTGGATCAATCTAGCTTCGATCGCTTCACTGCATTACGCCAGCAGTATTTTCCACCAGAAAGGAATTTTTTGTCGGCTCATATTACGCTGTTTCATGCCCTGCCAGGTGAGCAAATAATCCCAATTCAAGAGACTTTAAGTTCTGTTTGTTCACAAACGGCGCAACTACCTTTGCAGTTTCCCCAACTGCGTTTTTTAGGTCGAGGGGTAGCGGTAGAGGTAGCTTCTCCTCAGTTAAAGCAATTGCGACAGCAGTTGGCTCAAGCTTGGCAATCCTGGCTGACAGCTCAAGATCGGCAGGGCTATCGACCCCATATCACGATTCAAAATAAAGTCAGCAGCACCGAAGCTCGACAGGTATACGCCCAACTGAGTCAGTCCTGGCAACCCAGTAATGGACAGGGTGAGGGTCTGCTGCTTTGGCATTATCAAGGGGGACCTTGGCAACTCGCGACCCAGGTTTTATTTACCTCTACCACACCATAAATCTGTCTTTAGGGCGTTGCTGAAGTAGGGACAAATCATCTATTAAATAGACCATTGGTAAGAGAATTGTAGATCCTCTCTGGTCTAGAAATTACTCTTATTTGTCCTGCCGACCTGCCAATTTGGAGAAGTTGTTATGAGCCAAGATCCCTACCGATCGCCGGATAATTTTGAGCGTCAGCGATCGCTGCAACATGAAGAAGAAGCGTTTCAACTTCGTCAAGAAGAACGCCGCTTAGAATTAGCAAGACGTAGAGCCACATTAGGTTGGGTAACGAATAGTATTTACCTGTTAGTCGGGTTATTAGAAGTTCTGTTACTGTTACGCTTTTTCCTGCGGTTAGCGGGGGCAAATACCCAAAATACGTTTGCACAGTTTATCTACAATCTTTCAGAACCATTTGTCGCTCCCTTCTCTACGCTCTTTGTGAGTCCCGTTACGGCTGGAGGAGCCAGTATTTTTGATGTCAATGTGTTGATTGCCATGATCGTATATGCGCTTTTAGGTTGGTTGGCAATTTGGCTATTTAAGTTTGTGCAAGGGCGCTAACGAGGACAGGATGGATTTTAGCCAAAAATTACAGGAGAAAAGTCAAACGATCGTCGATCGCTGGGTAGAAACGGTTTATCAAGATGAGCAAATAGAAGCCACAAAAGAACTCACCTTCAAGGCTGTTCGGGATAGTTTACCGAAGGTATTAGAAGCTCTAGCAACAGTGCTTGCCGTATCGGAACCTAACGATTTAACGACCTTAAGAGATGCCAGTCTGGAGCATGGTCGGCTGCGAGCAGAACAGGGATTTGAGCCGGATGAGATTGCTCGGGAGTATCGATTACTGCGGCATGTGATTTTCTCTGAAATGGAACCTGATTTAGTTCAGGGTTCTCCTACCGAAATTTTACGGGCAGTACGATTGATTGACATGGTGATCGATGAAGCGATCGCCCGGTGTTTCAATAGTTATACCGATGGTCGATTGCAGGAATTAAAACACCTCCAAAGTCAACTCAGTTTAACCAATCAAGAACTCACTCGATTAGTTCGCGCTAGTAAAGACAACTTAGCCCAACTCGCCCATGAATTGAAAACCCCGTTGACATCCATTATTGGCTATGCAGATTTATTTCTGCGTCAACAGCGTCAACGTGAAGTAGCTCCGAAGGATATCTATCCAAACCTAGAAAATATTGAGCAAGTGCTGCGTAGTGGCAGGTTATTACTGCGGTTAATTAATGATGCCTTGGAAATCTCCCGATATGATGCTGGCAAGATGAAATTACAACCAGGATTAACGGAGGTACGGGAGTTAATTAATTCAGTGACTGAGTTAGTTGAACCGTTAGCGGTTAGTAAGGAATTATCTCTAACGATCAATTACGATCGTGCGCCAGCGCATGTGCTGACTGATCCCCTGAGATTTCAACAGGTTCTGACAAATCTACTCAGCAATGCGATTCGCTATACCGAAACTGGATTCGTGCATTTAGAGTGCTGGGAATTACCTGAGCAACGGTGGGCGGTTGCTGTTTCAGATAGTGGCATTGGTATTGCTCTTAACGCCCAAAAATCGATTTTTGAACCTTATTTCCAGGTCACAGCCACCTCAGAACAGCAGAAAGCCGATAGCACTGGATTAGGTTTAGCGATCGTCTCTCGCTTAGTGAAACTGCTGCAAGGCGAGATCACCGTTGCCTCTCAGTCTGGTCAGGGATCAACTTTTACCATGATCTTGCCCTTAGACGTGACCTTTCCGACCAACCCGCAGCCGGAGTAAAGTACAACGTTCAAATAGCCACATTCAACCGGCATAATTGCAGTATTGAAGACTCGACATTCTCGATCGAGAGGCTTCGTCCCTATCTCTACTGACTATGTTGGCGACATGAAGATTGAGACGCTTTACCCTTGCCCGTGTTGTGGCTACAGAACGCTGAACCTTGAGCCACCAGGAACCTATCTCATCTGTCCAATATGCTTTTGGGAAGATGATGGGGATACAGGAGCAGCCGGTGGATATAGCTGGGTAGGATCTAATCAGGTCAGTTTACGGCAGGCGCAACGGAATTTTATTGCCTTTGGCGCTTGTGAGCGGCAATGGTTAAAGGATGTTCGTTCACCCACACCGGATGATGTGCAAGACCCCAATTGGCAGACACTGGATGACTTGGCTGAAAAAACTCGATCCGAGCTAATTGAGGAGATTACTATTGCTTTCAAAGATGTAGTCCTTGAAGATGGAGTCTCACTCCATGAAGCACGGGCATTAGATGATTATCAGGATCCAAAACAGGCACGTCAAATTGATTGTAAAGTGCCCTGGCAAGAGATTCCTGTTGATTGGATTGAGAACTTCCATGATGTTTTCGCATTTATGGATGCAAAAGGGTTTCGATATGCGATTCCAGCGTATATGGTTTGGTGTTTGAAGTACAACAAGCATGATACAAATTCCTTTGCTGCGACGGTGGCATCCTTGAAGTCCTACAATTACCAAAGTAGGTTTTTTGGCGATCTGGATGCCACTCAGAAACAAGTAATCTCTAAGTTCATGAACTTTATCAATACCTTCGTTTGGTCAGTTGAATAGAGTACTCGATCGTGCTTCGTTGTGATTAATGGGTATGGTGGTACAACGCCGTGAACTGGGCACAGTTAAACAAGCTAACTTAGTGTTAGAGTGAGCTTGAATCATTGCGTGAAGAGTTCTATTAAAGTTCTTTAATTACATCATGTTTTGAGAGCAGGGTAGAGAAGTAGATCTACCATTGACTGTAATCTATGATGTGTATATGTAATCGCGAGGGTTGGTGATGCTTATTCAGGGGTGGAATCGGGAATCCTGAGAGTAGTTTGCGGTTGTTCAGAAGCCTCCTGGCTATTTTAGCCAAGTTGAGTCTAATTTTTATATGTCAGAAGGAAATTAACCATATAAGATAAAGTTCAGGAGCATAGAACCGCTTTAGGTTGGCAATAAACTAATTAAACAATGCTGTGGCTATGGCAAACCAGCGATTCTTTTCCTATGAACAACCGTTTCCAGAGGATTGGGAGAATACGCCAGAGCCTGTTAAGCGGTTGGTGGAATTTTTGATTGTCGGTACACCTGGTTCAGAAACGGATGATCGATTAATGCGATCGCTTGCTACTAACTCAACTGGATCTCCGGTTCCCGATATTACTGGACAGCAGATTGTCGAAAATATTCTGCTTAGAAGCGAACGCCGCTACCGCCAAGTAATTCAGGCGCAAACCGATCTAATTTTGCGATCGCTGCCAGATACTACCATTACCTTCGCTAATGATGCACTTTGTTCTGTTCTGGGACGCTCGATCGACGATGTTGTAGGCATGCGGTGGAGTCATTTTGTCCCGTCGGCAGAGGTCGATCAGCTATATGCCAAGATTGCTGATCTGACTCCACAAAACCCGATATTTGAAAGCATTAATCAAGATTACCGTTCGGACAATCAGGTTGGTTGGACCCATTGGGTAAATCTGGGGATTTTCAACGATCGAGGGGAGTTAGTGGAGATTCAATCCGTGGGGCGAGATGTCACTGAGTTGCAGGAGAAAATTTTGCGGGAGCAGGCTTTAAACCGGGTGTTTCAGGCAATTCGCAACTCGCTAGAGTTGGAAACCGTTTTTGCCACCGCCACGACAGAAGCGGCTCAACTTTTGAAAAATCTTGATTGCTTTGTTGTGCAATATCTGCCTGAGCAGGGAGTCTGGAAACATATTGCTGGCTATCGTCATCACTCAGAGATTACCACTGCGATCGGGCTGGAGATTCCCGATCCGGGCAATCCGTTTGCGGCTCAACTGAAGCAATTGCAGATTGTCAAAGTCGGTGATACAACGAATTTGAGCGATGACATTAACCGGGAAGTTGCCCAAACTTTGCCTGGAGCCTGGTTACTCATTCCCCTGGTGATTGAAGGAACGTTGTGGGGCAGCTTTACCATTACGACAACCCAACATCCGTTTACCTGGCACGATGAGCAGGTTGCCTTAGCACAGGCTATTGCCGAGCAACTGGAGGTGGCAATTCAACAGGCTCATCTTTATCAGCAAGTACAACTGGAGCTAGAAGAACGTCGTCGAGTAGAGACGGCATTGCGAGAGAGTGAAACTCGCTATCGATTGTTAGCTGAAAATATGAATGATCTCGTCTGTCTGCATGATTTACAGGGACGCTATCTCTATGTCAGCCCTTCCTGTGAAGTGTTGCTGGGTTATCGATATGACGAAATGCTGGGCAAAGATGCCTATAGTTTTTTCCATCCGGACGATCGCGATCGCATTTATCGGGAAGCGCATACCGCCGCCGTTAGTGGAAAACCAACACCCATTACCTATCGCATCTGTCGGAAATCGGGGCACTACATCTGGTTTGAAACCCTGACTAAACCGATCGTGAATGCCACCGGACAAATCGTACAACTACAAACCACCTCTCGGGATGTGACTGCCCGTATCCAGGTACAAAATCAGTTAAAGCACGATGCTTTACATGATGCCTTAACCGGATTACCGAATCGCTATCTGTTAATGGAACGCTTAGAATTGGCGATGAATCGCGCCAAACGGTTTGATAATTATTGCTTTGCCGTATTATTCCTTGACCTCGATCGATTTAAGGTGATCAACGATAGTTTGGGGCATTTAGCGGGAGATCAATTATTACTTGCGATCGCCCAAAAGCTACAGGGGACGCTCCGCAGCATTGATCTGGTGGCTCGCCTGGGGGGAGATGAATTTGTCATCCTGCTGGAAGAGATTGCTGATGTGCAAGAGGCAGTGCGTGCTACGGAACGAATTTTTGCTGTGTTACAAGCTCCGTTTACGATCGAAGGTCGGGAGGTATACACAACCTCTAGCATCGGCATTGTGTTAGGGAGTCAGGATTATACTCAAGCGGCTCATCTGTTACGAGATGCAGATATTGCCATGTATCGGGCAAAACATCAAGGCAAAGCGCGGTACGAAATTTTTGGGGTGGAGATGCATCGGCAAGCCTTGAACCGTTTGCATTTAGAGAATGATTTACGGCGGGCGATCGACAGTCAGGAATTTGTATTGTACTATCAGCCCATTGTTGCCCTGGAGACTGGTGAACTGGTGGGGTTTGAAGCCTTAATCCGATGGCAACATGCCACTCAAGGATTAAAAGCTCCAGGCGACTTCATAGCGGTGGCTGAAGAAACTGGACTAATCACACGGCTAGACTACTGGGCACTGTGGGCTGCCTGTCAGCAACTGGCAACCTGGCAACTGAGGTTTCCCGATCTGGTAACGATGAAAGTGAGCGTCAACCTTTCCGCTCAAGATCTACGCCGCTCCGATCTCCTGGAAGAGGTCGATCGAGTTCTGGCGCAGACGCGTTTACCAGGTCGTTGTCTGACATTAGAAATTACTGAAAGTATGTTGATTGAAGATGTTGTATCGACAATTCATTTGCTCAGCCAGTTGAAGGAACGGGGAATTCAAATTAGTATTGATGACTTTGGTACAGGATATTCATCCCTGAATTATTTGCATCGATTACCCGTTAATAATTTGAAAGTCGATCGCTCATTTGTCAATCAAATTCAACCTGACCAACGAAAGCATCAAATTGTAGAAACGATCGTGGCGTTAAGTAATCAGTTAGAACTGGACACGATCGCGGAAGGAATCGAAACTCAACAACAACTTGAATACTTGTATCATTTAGGCTACAAATTTGGTCAAGGCTATTTATTCTCGCATCCCCTCAGCCAAGCCGCTACAGAAACTTTACTCATCAGTAAACGTTCGTTCATCGAATAACTTGCTAAAAATGCAAAACCTTTCTTGAGCCACATGATGTTTTTCTTTTCAAAAAGCTTAAGGATCGATCTTGGCTGGCAGGTAAAGATGTATTCTTAGGATCGGAGATTTATTCAGGTGTAATTTTGCGTAGATGTGTAGCATTCGGTAAACATTCCTTGCCATTGCCCCAAAAATCTCTGCTGTAGCTTGCTTCCCGGAGGGTATACCGCGTCCGTACAGAGAGATGCGGAGTGATTGAATTCCCATTCCTTAGCACACCCATGATCAACTGCAAGATTATCCTGGCGAAGATTCAGCATCTTTAGCATTCTGCCCAGATACGGTGTGCGGTATATTTACTACAATCGTAATTTGACCGTTCTTCAACCCTGATCGTCTACATGTTTAATCGCTTTAAAATTGGTACTCGAATTGGTGGAGGTTTTGCCTTAGGATTGACCATTTTAACGGCGATCGGGATTGTCTCGTATCGAACAACAACCAATTTGATTGAAAACGCCGAGCAAGAACGCACGACTTATCGAGTATTAGGGCAACTGAATACTCTAAAGACAGAATTAGTCAATGCTGAAACCGGGCAACGTGGTTACATCATTACTGGACAGCCCCGTTATTTGGTTCCCTACGACAATGGGTTAAAGGAGATTGAACGCAGTTATACCATTCTTCAACAACTGACCGAGGACAACCCCAATCGCCAAAACCGATTAAATGATTTACAACCCGTCGTGGAAGCCAGGTTGGCAAGGTTGCGAGAGGGCATTCGCCTGCGGGATAGTGGCGGGTTTGCAGCCGCCCAGGCGTTTGTGTTGAGGGATGAAGGGCGGCAGTTAATGCAGCAAGTCCGTCAGTTGATTGAAGAGATCCAGTTAGAGGAACAAAAGCTGTTGCAGCAGCGATCGCGCAATGCCCAACTGGCAGCCCAGCAAACGGTTAACACGATCGCCTATGGCGTTCCGGCCGCCTTTATCATCTTGTCGATCATTGGCATTTGGTTATCTCGAAATATTTCCCGCCCCCTGCGCCAACTATCTCTGACCGCAGAAGCGATCGCGGCGGGGGATTTATCTGTTGATTTGCCAGAAAGTCGTTCGCGGGATGAAACTGGGATACTGACTCGTTCGTTTAACCAGATGGTGATGAATCTACGGGAGACGATTCAGACGAATGAGAACCAACGGTGGTTAAAGTCAAATCTGGCAGATCTGTCGCAATCCCTCCAGGGTCAGCGATCGCTTGAAACAGTCGCTCATCTGGTTCTGAGTCGATTAGCGCCATTGATGGAGGCACAACAGGGGCTGTTTTATCTGCTGGATTCGCATCAAGATCCACCCGTACTGCGATTGTTGAGTAGCTATGCTCATCAGGAACGGAGACATCTGGCAAATCAGTTTCAGTTGGGGGAGGGGTTAGTCGGACAATGTGCGTTAGAGCGGCAGCGTATTCTGCTCACAAATGTGCCAGGAGATTATATTCGTATTACCTCTGGGTTGGGTGAAGCGGTTCCCCTCAATATTGTGGTCGTTCCCCTGTTGTTTGAGAATCAAGTCAAAGGGGTGATTGAGCTCGCCTCTTTATATCGCTTCACGGATGTGCAGTTAACGCTTGTGGAAGAGGCCTGTGGGGTAATCGGGGTGATGCTGAATGCGATCGCGGCATACCTGAAAACCCAGGAGTTACTGGAACAGTCGCAACACCTGACGGAAGAATTACGGGATCAACAAGAGGAACTGCTTCAAAGCAATCAGCTTTTAGAGGAAAAGACCCAATCCCTACAGGAATCAGAGTTGGTATTGCAACAGCAACAGGAAGAGCTACAGCAATCGAATGAAGAGTTACAACAGTTAAATGAAGAGCTAGAAGAAAAAGCAGAACTTCTGGAATCTCAAAAGCAGCAGGTTGAACGCAAGAATCAAGAGATCGAACAGGCACAGCAGGAATTACAAGAACAAACTCGCCAATTAGCTTTATCGTCTAAGTATAAATCCGAGTTTTTGGCGAATATGTCCCATGAATTGCGGACTCCACTCAATAGTTTGCTGATTCTGGCGAAACTACTTAGTGATAATGAAGGTGGTAATTTAACTGAAAAACAGGTTGACTACAGTCGCACAATCCACGCGGCTGGAGTTGATTTATTAGCATTGATTAATGACATCCTTGACTTAGCCAAAATTGAGTCGGGAACGATGCCGATCGCCATTGAAACCGTGAACTTTTCTACGGTTAAGCTGGAGTTAGAACGCACCTTTCAACCAATCGCGGTGAATAAAGGACTCCAGTTGGAAATTACGCCGGATGCCCAATTACCCCCTAGCCTCTCCACCGATCCCAGGCGGCTTCAGCAAATTCTCAAAAATCTGCTCTCTAATGCCTTGAAATTTACCGATCAGGGCAGTGTCACACTCCAGATTCAGAGAGCGACAATGGCACGAATTGCCTTTATTGTTCGTGATACGGGTATTGGCATTGCACCAGACAAGCAGCAGTCGATTTTTGCGGCCTTTCAACAAGCGGATGGCACAACCAGCCGTAAATATGGCGGTACAGGATTAGGGCTGTCGATTAGCCTGGAACTGGCGCAGTTGTTAGGTGGCACGATCGAACTGATCAGCCAATTGGGACAGGGCAGCACCTTCACGCTGTATTTACCTGAACACTACGCGGCTCCTGAACCAACCATGACGACAAGTTCGGGGTTGCCCACGACGACACACCCTCCGGCGCTCCATCCAGCACCATCCCCAGGCATAGGCGGATCTCCCCTGGCAAAAATTTCCCCCCGCTTGCAACCGGCTCCGTCCAGCGAGATTCAAGACGATCGAGAACATTTGCAACCCGGCGATCGCATTCTGTTAGTGATTGAGGATGATCTGAGTTTTGCCCGCATTCTACTGGATATGGCACACCAGCAGGGGTTTAAAGTGCTGATTGCCCTCCAGGGTCAAGCCGGATTAAGTCTAGCCCAGCACTTCATTCCTGCCGCGATTACGCTGGATCTACATTTACCCGATATGGAAGGTTGGGCGGTGTTGGAGCAGTTAAAGCATGATCCCATAACTCGCCACATTCCCATTCACATTATGACGGTGGATGAGCAGCAACCGCGCGAATTTCAGATGGGGGCGATCGCCCATATCCAGAAGCCTGTTGCTCCGGACATATTGACCCAAACCCTAACGGAAATTAATCAGTTTATCGATCGACAAATCAGACATTTATTAGTGATTGAAGATGATGCCGTTCAGGCAGAAAGCATTATTGAATTAATTGGCGGAGACGATATCGTCAGTACCGCCGTACATACGGGAGCCGATGCGTTGGAGTTCCTGAAATCTCATCCCTGTGATTGTGTGGTGCTCGATCTGGGTCTACCCGATATGAGTGGGTTTGCCTTGATTGAACAAATTAAACACGAGCCGAATTTAGCCACTCTACCCATTATTATTTACACCGGCAAAGAACTGACTGCCACGGAAGAGACTCAGTTACGCCGCTTAACGGAAACCATCATTGTTAAAGATGTGCGATCGCCGGAACGGCTGTTAGATGAAACGGCATTATTTCTGCACCGAATTCAGGCCAATCTTCCCCCTGCCAAGCAGCATATCCTGGAGCAACTACAACAAGCGGACTCCACCCTGGCAGGTAAAAAAGTCCTAATTGTAGATGATGATGTCCGGAATATTTTTGCGCTGACTAGCCTGTTAGAGCAGTACCAAGTCGAGGTATTATTTGCCGAAAATGGCAGAACCGGGATTGAAGTGTTGCAGGCAAATCCAGATACGGGGGTTGTGCTGATGGATGTAATGATGCCGGAAATGGATGGGTATGAAACCACCCAACTCATCCGCCAACAGGAACAGTTTCGCTCGTTACCAATTATTGCGTTAACCGCCAAGGCGATGCAGGGCGATCGCGAAAAATGTATTGAAGCAGGGGCATCGGACTACATTACTAAGCCGGTAGACACAAATCAGTTACTTTCCCTCCTTCGCCTGTGGTTATATCGCTAGAATAAAAATAAAATCCAGTTTGAGATAGCGATCAATGTCAGATTTATGGTTCCAGCGAGGGTGATTACTCCGGAAGAAATAGAAGTTCAGTTGTTGATCGAAGCGGTCTACCGTCGCTACGGCTATGACTTTCGGAACTATGCCTTAGCGTCCTTAAAACGGCGAATTTATAACTTCCTCCGGACTGAAAAGCTACCCAGCCTATCGAGGTTGCAGGAGCGAATTTTGCACGATCGGGCCTGTGTAGAACGCTTAGTTCTGGGGCTAACCGTTAACACAACGGCAATGTTTCGTGATCCCAGCTTTTATTTAGCCTTCCGAGAATATGCGGTACCCATCCTGCGGACTTATCCCTTCATTCGGCTCTGGCACGCCGGGTGTTCGACCGGGCAGGAGGTATACTCAATGGCAATTTTGTTGCAAGAAGCGGGACTTTATCATCGCTGCCGGATTTATGCGACCGATGCTAATCCCAAAGTGTTGCAAGTGGCCAAAAGTGGCATTTATCCCTTGCGGCAGATGCAGGAGTATACTCCGCTTTACCTCAAAGCCGGAGGACAACGGGCGTTTTCGGAATACTACACCGCTAATTATGGTAGTGCGGTCATCCGATCGTCGCTTCAGGAACAGGTTGTCTTTGGGCAGCACAATCTAGTCACCGATCGATCGTTTAACGAATTTAATGTGATTATTTGCCGCAATGTTTTAATTTACTTTAATCAGGCATTACAAAATCAGGTGCACGAATTGTTTTACAACAGCCTATGTAAATTTGGCATTCTGGGCTTAGGGAAACAGGAAACGCTGCGATTTACCGACTATGAACACCATTACGATCCCTTAGCCAGGGCTGACAAGTTATATCGGAGGCGTAATTAGTGCCATTTAAATTAATTACGATCGGTGCGTCTTTGGGAGGATTAGCTGCCCTAAGGACTATCCTGAAGCACCTGCCAACGAACTTACCAGCGGCAATTGCGATCGTTCAGCATCGTCATAAAGAATCAGCTAATACGTTAGCGGCTCACTTGCAACAATTTACGCCTTTGCCTGTATATGAGGTGGAGGATAAACAAATCATTTCCCCCGGAGAGGTGTATCTGGCTCCGGCGGATTATCACTTGCTCGTAGAGCCCGGTTATTTTTCGCTGTCTACGGATGATCCGGTATCCTATGCCCGTCCGTCGATCGATGTGTTGCTGGAATCGGCGGCAGATGCCTATGGTGAACAAGCGATCGGGGTACTGCTCACGGGAGCTAACCAGGATGGGGTACGGGGTCTGTTTGCCATTAAGGTACATGGGGGACTGGCGATCGTGCAATTACCCGAGACGGCTGAAAGTCCGGTGTTGCCGATGGCAGCGATTTCAACCGTAGCCATTGATTGGATCCTTCCCCTGGAACAGATCGCGGCTCACCTAGTTCAGCTTTGCCAGCCAGGTTAATAGGGAGCAAATCCGATTTCTATAAGCCACCTTTGACCACAAAGACCGAGCAAGGGGCATGGTGCAGAACGTAATTACTGACACTACCCAGCAGCAGTTCTTGTAACCCCGATCGACCACGACTGCCCAGGAGGATCAGGTCAGCATCCCAGGTTCTGGCTAACCGACAGATTGCCCGTCCGGGACTGTCCGGCAATTGTTGAAATTCAACCGTTACCCCTGCCTGCCGAGCGGTAGCTGCCAGAGCTTGTAGGGTCTTCAGATTTTCGGCAGCGTAAGTTTCCCACTGTTGCCGCCAAAGTTCCAGATTCAACTCATTACCGGGTGACCAATACATCGTGTCGGCATTGGGCGGAATCGGCAAGGGGCTACCCTCTTCATCACTGGAGAGTACATGCACCAGCATGAGTTGGGCAGATGACGTTTTGGCTAATCCCAGGGCAGTTTCAAACACCACGGTTGCCAGGGATGAATGATCGATCGCCACCAAAATTTTTGTAAACATACACCTCTCCCCATAGCAAATGCTCTGCCACCCGCCGCTCTGACGATCGCAGCCAGGAGCATCCATGCCATTGATTGACTGAATAAAGTAGTGATTCAGTGATGAATTAATCCTCTTGCCATACTTCCTGACTGAGCAGATCACCAATCCGATCTCTGAGTAAGAACTCGTTTTGTTCTAGTTCAGCTTCAATGTAGCCCCATTCCTGAATTGGGAAGCAGTGGCACAGGCAATAGATCGGCTGATGGCGACTTAGAGTTCCTTGCCGCACCATATATGCCACTTCATCTTTAATCACATCCAGGGAGTACCGAACGGTCGAGATCATAGTTCCCTCCCCTACTGAATTTTGCACCTTACCCCTAACCAGGCTAGTGGTGACACTATCCCTACCTTCAGAGTAAAACAGGAAATGGGGACTGGCGCAAACCGATCGAATTCTTATCATCTCTGGGGCTAACGATCGGATAGCGACACCCAAAAGCCCAGTAGAAAGCCCAGGATGGTGGAGAAATTTACGGAAGCTCCGCCTAATTCATACGCCTCTGGCATCATGGTGCTGGCAATCATTGCCAGAATCGCCCCACCCGCGATCGCCTGAATCACTGCCATAATCAGGGGATCGCTACTGCCCTGCAAGAAATTACCCGCGATCGCCCCTAGCCCACTGAGCAGCACCACTCCACTCCATAGCGCCAGAATATATTTGACCGGAGTGCCGGACTTTTTCATCCCGATCGAACTGGATAGGGCTTCCGGGAAATTAGAGATAAACACAGCTAACAGAAACGATTCCCCGACATGACTGTGTTGCACCGTCATCCCCAGGACTAACGATTCAGGAATATTATCAATCAACGACCCACACAGAATCGCGATGGGAGCCGATCGTTCAGTCAATTGCTGAAGCATGGCTTGCTGTTCCGGCAACGGTAGATCTAACTCGGTGCTATCCAGTACCTCCTGTCGCCAGCGCTGGCGGCGTTGTTCGGCTTCTGCCTGGGATTCCGTGGTGGCTTGCAGACGGCGAGCCAGAATCCGACTAAGGGATTGAGATAACTGGGGAGTCCGAGCCAGAACCGCATTAAAATCAGCTTGCTTTAACTCATACAATTCCATTGGCGATCGCGCGATCACAGTAGCAGAGCGGGGTTCCCCAGTGAGCATTGCCATTTCCCCAAACACTTCCCCGGCGGATAAGACGGTAATGAACTGTTGCCCTTTACGAATTTCGGCTGCTCCGGTCAGGATTAGATACATCGAATCGCCTGCCATGCCCTCCTGACAGAGAATGCTACCTGCGTCCGCCGTACAGAGTTTGAGAAACGGAATAATGGCTTGCATTTCCGCCGGGGGAATATTTTGCATCACCTCGATCTGTGCCAATCGATCGAGGATTTCTGACGCAGCTTCCTGGCGTTGCTGAAACAAATACCGCCGACTGGAAGCCGGATGCCGCAAAAATCCGCCCCACTGGTCGATATACCAGTTGATTAACGTAAATAAACTGCCACCAGCCAGAAAGCCAATGATCAGGGGCAAAAAGCCACTTTGTTGATAGACCTGCATGGTAATTTCAAAGGCGATCGCAGAGAGCAATGTGCCACTGCCAAACGCCATGATCGCTGCCGAAAAAGTGCGACTGGGTTGCCAAATGGCTCCTAATCCGGCTCCCGCTAACAAACTGGAAGCGCCTAAAATTCCTTGTAAAAAAGCAGTTGCTGCCATGGTGCTTTCAGCTTACTGCAAAATTTTGTTCCAGGTAGAAATATAAATAAGCAGGTAGGTGCAATTAAACTAACTATGCTGAAATTGCCCTCATCCCCAACCCCCTTCTCCCAACGTTGGGCTACTATGTACACACAAATCGAGTCTGACTTCGTTTGCATCCTTTTAGCCCCCTAAATCCCCCAATTCTGGGGGACTTTGAATCGTTCGGCTCCCCCAGAATTGGGGGTTGGGGGGCGGTTCGTCAGTGCTTTAGCTAGATTTGATCACTTGTGTGTACAAGGTAGCCCAAATTTAGGAGAAGGGAGCTAAGATTGGCTCCCCTCGCCCAGTTTTAGGAGAGGGGCTGGGGGTGAGGGCAAAAGGCTGGCATCTGACAATTAATTGACCTGACTACTGATACGCCCAATTCCTACCTGGGCTAATTTCAATGGTAGCTATCTACACGGTGGCTGTCGCCTGTTCAGTTTTGGCGGAACCCTGGGTACCCAATTGAATCAACTCAACTTTGTAGCCATTGGGATCTTCCACAAACGCGATCACCGTCGAGCCGTGTTTCATCGGGCCTGGTTCACGAGAGATTTTGCCCCCTTTGGCTCGGATCGCTTCACAGGTAGCATAAATGTCATCCACCCCGATCGCGATATGCCCATAGGCATCCCCCAGGGTGTACTGGTCTTTACCCCAGTTATACGTCAGTTCTAGCACTGTGTGATCGGCTTCATCCCCGTAGCCCACAAATGCCAGGGTAAACTCGCCACCGGGATAGTCCTTTCGCCGCAGCAACTTCATGCCCAGCAAATCACAGTAGAACTGTAGAGATTCTTCCAGGTTATTCACCCGCAGCATGGTATGGAGTAATCGCATAGTTAATCCAGAACGCTTCCTCATTTATGGTAGCGATCATTCGTCCCTCATCTCCCCATCTCCCCATCTCCCTATCTCCCCATCTCCCCATCTCCCTATCTCCCCTACAACGGACCGATCGCCAATGACTCCACTCTCCTGGCTCCCACAGGTGGAGTGAAGCGAAACGTATTAGCCGTGACTAAGGGATTGGCAGTCCGTCGGCGGATGGTTTCAGTAATGGCATAATCAACTTGCTCCGCTTGACCAGAAATCCGGAGTTGCTTCAGCGTACCTGTAATTGGATCAACAAACGCATTGACGATAAATCCTTCCTGCGCATCTGTAAATTCGTAGGCGTAGAGCGGTTGATTATCGATCAACTGGGGTCTGCCTTTGAACCCCGGATTCGACAATAGCCCCAATTCCTGAATCACCTGGCTATCCGCTAACGCCCCCTGAGCAATCACGCGGCGATCGTCCGGGGGGAGTTGCAGAAATAGTAAGGATGAAACTCCAATAAAATAACTATCATCCAATTGCTCAAAGGCGGCATAGGATTTGACCGTATATTGCTGGGTATCCGCCCGGTAAATCCAGACTTGCTGCCCATCTCCAACCACTAGAATGTTGACTAACCCTGTCTGGTCGGGACGGTTGTAGGCAATCTCCGCCCGGAATTGCTTGGGTGACTGCACGATCGTGGTTGCCTGAACACCAGCCTTAAAGGTTTGTTGAGGAGTTGTCCCCGTCACTTCCATAATCGATTCGGTCTGGTAGCGATCGCTTTGCACAAAGGCGACGCTGGCTCTGGCTAGCAGCGATAGATCCGGGGTAGCGGTGGTCTGACTGGGTGATTGTGCCCGCAGGGGGGCTTGTTGAGAAACCACGGGTGACTGTCCCCAGAGCGTTGTGCCTCCCCAAACCAAACTCGTACTGAGCAGGGCGATCGTGCCAACCAGAACTTTCATAGTGCTATCGAATTACAGCGTTACGCACTTACCCTAGCCGATCGACGGTCAGACTGGCTACTGCGGCGCTACCCCCAACGAGGGGCAATTTATGCCACAATCATCTCTGGCAACGAGTTCGGTAAACTCAGTCACATTCAGCACAGGAAAATCACGACCATGAGGCGAAGACAGTTCTGGAAACGGTTAGGATTATTTGCTGTATTGGGTGTGGTCTTGAGTTGGTTGATCAGTTGCGGGACAGGCACGCCCACGGCAGGAAACAATCAACAGTCCGGGGGACGACAGGAACTGGAGTTCTGGACGATGCAACTCCAGCCCAAGTTTACCGACTACTTTAATGGACTGATTGCCGAATTTGAACAACAGAATCCCACGATCAAAGTGCGGTGGGTCGATGTGCCCTGGGCAGATATGGAGCGGAAGATTCTCACGGCGGTTTCTGCTAAAACGGCACCGGATGTAGTGAATCTGAACCCAGGATTTGCTTCGCAACTGGCACAACGGGGTGCCTGGGTAGAGTTAGACGATCAAGTGCCCGCTGATGTGCGGCAGCAGTATTTACCGAATATCTGGAAAGCCAGTACCTTTGATGGCAAGACCTTTGGCATCCCCTGGTACTTGACCACTCGGGTAGCCATTTGTAATCAAGATTTGTTGCGAAAAGCGGGGATTAGCAAACCACCTGCCACCTATGCTGAGTTAGCCACAGCAGCAAAGGCAATTAAGGAAAAGACAGGTAAGTATGCCTTCTTCACAACCGTGGTTCCAGAGGATTCCGGCGAACTGATCGAGTCCTTTGTGCAAATGGGGGTGGAACTGATCGATGCTAACGGTAAAGCCGCCTTTAACACTCCCAAAGGCAAAGCGGCATTTCAGTATTGGGTCGATCTATACAAGCAAGGCTTGATTCCCAAAGAAGTGTTAACGGAAGGGCACCGCTACGCGATCGAACTTTACCAACGGGGTGATAGCGCTATCCTGGCATCCGGAGCCGAGTTTTTGAATAACATTGCCACGAATGCACCCACGATCGCCAAAGCCTCGATTTCTGCGCCCCAAATCACTGGGGAAACGGGTAAAAAGAATGTGGCGGTGATGAATCTGGTGATTCCCAGGGATAGTGATACTCCCGATGCTGCCCTGAAATTTGCGTTGTTTGTCACTAATGATGCCAATCAACTCAGCTTTGCCAAGGCGGCCAATGTCCTGCCCTCTACGGTGCAAGCGCTTCAGGACAGCTATTTTCAGACGGCTCCTGCCAATGCCACTTCGGTGGATCAAGCGCGGGTGATCAGTGCGAAACAAATGCAGGATGCGGAAGTATTAGTACCAGCCATGAAGAATGCGAAACAACTGCAACGCGTGATCTATGACAATCTTCAGGCAGCGATGTTAGGGCAGAAAACCGTAGACGATGCCCTGAATGATGCAGCAAACCAGTGGGATCAGTTGGTGTAACTCAGCCCTAACCGATTTTTGGTGGTTCGACCTTCACCCCTGGATGGAAAGCTTTCCACAGCTTTTCGGCATCCTCCTGGTTCAGGATCACGATTCCCGGCACAGAACCATCGGGATTGTTTTCCGGTAAGCCTGAGAGATAGGCACAGGCTCCTTTGAGTTCAGAGCCGTCAATCTCCCATTCCACCTTGGCAATTAACGCGGTGTTGAGCGTTGCACCTGAAACATGCAGGAATTCCGTCATACTCTCTAGAGGAACAATTATGGTTATATTTAGTGTGCCCGATCGCCGTGAATTTGGCGTTACCGGAGTGAGCAATCCATTCCTGGTGACTCTGTTGATTCACCTACCGTGTACACACATCTTCTCAACAACCTCAAGATCCTGCATTTTGCCCCCCTAGCCCCCCAATTCTGGGGGGAACTCAGGATTCAAAGTCCCCCAGAATATAGCCTGCGGCATCGTAGAAAGGGGGATTTAGGGGGCGTAGAGAATTTCAACGAAGTCAGACTCGACTTGTATATACACGGTGGCGTTGATTAACAGAGGGGTTGCTGACCGGGATACACCGCATGAATGGATTCACTGCCCGAATCGGGGAAGCCCCGGCGGTAGGTCGCCGCTTCCGGTTGACCCCAACCCAGTTGCAGAATGATTTCTAGACTGGTGGATTTGCCTTGCTGACAGAGGCTCGCCCATTCTGTGCGTTGAGCAATGCGATCGACATCTACAGCGGCGATCGGTTGATAAAACTTGCCTGCCTTCAAACTTAAATAAAGATCCATACCGGCACTCACCCGTTGCCAGAACGCTAGAATCTCAAGTTTGGCGGCTTTCAGAGTCGCGAGATCATCCGGTAGGGCAATTAATTGATCATCCACTTTGGGATAGCGGAGTGGTTGACCATGAATGGCGATCGTTTGCCAGACAATCCCCGACACCTGATGAGTCCGCTGATATTGATGAATTGTGGCTCGGAAGTCACTGTAGGCCGCGAATTTTTGAATGCCTTCTGGTTGGAGAAACTGATCAATAAACGGGCTGATGCCAGAGGGACTGACCGCTAAATTTAACCGTTGTCCGCTCATGCAAGCCCGGCGTTCGTCTGCCAGAATTTGAATTAACTCCTCGGTGCTGTAAACCTTTGACATCCAGCTATCCTCTGGTTTCGGCACGTCTAGTGTCTGTACTCTAGCCTGACGTACCCGGAAGCCGTCAAGAGAGAATCTGTCAGAACTTTAGAAGGTTGCCGTTTCCAGAGGAGTAACCTGGAACACTACTGGACTAATTCAGTATTGATTTCATTCACCGGACGACGTTTGAGTTCCACGGATTCCGATCGCGGCAACAGGTTAAACATATCCCGGAGCACATCATCAATCCGCTCAAAGGCGATTTTGCCGGATTCGTTCAACCGCACTTTGCCCGAGGCATCCAGTAACACCGTTTGCGGCACAACGCCCTTGTAGTAGTAGCCCGGTTCGGTGGGCGCATATTGCTGCTTGGACGGAATTGAGTCTACCCGAATCGGAATCAGGTCTGCTGCCCGACCATAAAACGCTTGAAGCTGGGAAATCACCGTGGCATATTCTTTACAATCGCTACTGTCATCGACATACAACACCAGTAACGCCGGACGATCGCGCTGGAATGCCTGATCTAAAGTCACTTTAGGGGGCACCAACGAGCCATTGCCAGCATACAGAGCAAAAATATCCCCGTCATAGCGATCGTCATGCAAGCCTGCCAGGGCTGGGGCAGCACTGACGCACCATAGACAACTGAGGATGACCAGGAGGCTTAAGATGCCTTGAGTCACCGTAAATAAACTTTGCCAGGACAACCGAAGGAAGGACATAACCTGCTGAGTCAATAGTGAATGGGTCTAACCTGATGCTCTAGCGCGATCGCAACTCACTCCAGAGATCTTCAGATCTTCTCTATTGTGCGGGAATCCGTGCCATCCATGAAAGGTAAAGTTGTAGCGAGTTTGCTTTAGCCTGTGCTAAAAATGTACTAGGTGGAAAATGTACTGGGTAATAAAACCTGGAATTATGACATAGGGCAGATGATCAAGCCTGGGATGTAGTTATGCAGAACGACATGGCAACGAAACCGATTCGCTCCTTCGATGATGCCCTAGAGCGTTGTCAGACTTTGGGGATGCGCCTGAGTCGTCAGCGTCGCTTCATCCTGGAACTCCTCTGGCAGGCACAGGAACACCTGTCAGCAAGGGAAATTTACGATCGCCTGAACCGTCAGGGCAAGGATATCGGACACACTTCAGTCTATCAAAATTTGGAAGCACTCTCCAGTCAGGGAATTATTGAGTGTATCGAGCGATCGGATGGACGGCTGTATGGCAACATTAGTGATTCGCACAGCCACGTCAACTGTTTAGACACCAATCAGATTCTGGATGTCCACATTCAACTCCCGGCGGAAATTATCCAGCACATTGAGGCACAGACTGGAGTCAAGATTACGGACTATCACATTAACTTCTATGGCTACCGGAATGCGGAAGCGATGACTGAGCCAACTCCTCAGTAGAGCGATCTCAACTCAATGGAGCAGTCGGAAGGGAGCAGTCAGAGAATTGGGTGTGGGGTAGCGGCAGTGTGCTTGCCAACGATCAATGGCTACATTCTGGCAAATCTTCCTGAATCATCTTCTTCAAACCAGACAACAGCTTATACAATGAACGGCAAACTCCTGCTCAAGCTGAACCAGGACTAAATTGGTATTAAACGGTGTTCCATGACCGTACTACCACAAGTCATTGTCGGCTAACTGGGGTTTTCTGTTCTGCTAGTGCTGAAGTCATGGCAACGAAAAAGGCGATTGTTCCATTCCGGGTGCAGGCAATGTCAAAGCCGCGAACTCCTCCCAAACGGACTAACCAGGATCCCAATTCATGCACCGATGGGTCGCCCACTGTCATGGAGCCTCCTGCCGAACCTGAGTTGGCATCGGATCGATCGCCGGACGACACCCCACCGGAGCAATCATCAATGGTTGGCGATGGCGCTGAAACCGCTGCCGAGTCAAACCCTGAAACCACTGGTGAGGACACGATCGCGGAACCAGATGCCGCTCCCACGGATGCCCCAGAGGTTGCCAAACCTGTCCGCTTGCATCATCAGGTGGCGACGCAAATGGGACGCGGGATGCGATTTCTGGCGATGCCATTGGTGTGGATTAGTTTACTCGCCTTTTGTGGCGGCTCAGGGGTGGCAGCGTTTCTCTGGTTGGCCACTCTTCCCCCCCTACCGGACTGTAAACGGCTGAATTTCATGTCCGGCGATTTAGATCGGTTAATTTGTGCGGAACAGTTTGCCCGATCGGGAAATGTGCATTCTTTGGTAGGCGGCTTAAATTTGGTCAAACACTGGACTTCCAGCCATCCGTTGTATGCTCGCTCCAAGCCATTAATTAAGGACTGGTCAAAGGCGGTGATGGTAATCGCTAATGAACGAGCCACCCAGGGTAATTTAGACGGGGCGATCGGGCTGGCGCGGTACATTCCAGCTAATAGTCCGCTCTATAAAACGGCTCAAACCACGATCGCGGATTGGCAAAAGAGCCGCAGTCAGCAGAAACAAATTGAAGCCCCCTTACAAGCGGCATTAAAGGCACAGCAGTGGCAGGCGGCAGAACAACAGGTACAGAATCTTGCCCAATCCAATAGTGACTATTGGCGACAACAAACGAATCGGCTGCGTCAACGCATCATCACCGAGCGGCTTGCCCGTCAGCAACTCGTCCAGGCGAAGGCACTGGTGGAACAGGCTCCCGAAGATAGTGCGACCCTGGCGGAGGCGATCGCTCAGGCAAAACAAATGGTGCCCAGCACCTATGCTGCCGCCGAACTGAAGCCAGAGTTGGCGAAATGGCAACAAGCATTACTGAAATCGTTGAGTCGGCAATTAAGTCAGAATGATTTGGCGGGGGCGATCGCGATCGTGCCGAAAATTCCCCTCGATGCCCCGTTGCCCCCGGATGTGCGGGATCTGATTTGGTTTGAACGGGCACAGCGACTGGCGGCGGAACAACCGATTAATCAGTTAATGGCAGGGGTGCCAGTGTATCAGCAACTCTGGCAATATATCAGTACCCTGGCGGCGGCGCAGCGGATTACCGTCGATCGACCGTTTTATGCCCAGGCACAACCCTATATTTCCCAATTGCAAACGCAAACGCAAGATCTCACCCAAGTCCAGCTAGCGACTGCCGTGGCAAGTTCAGGTCAACTACCAGCGCTTTATCTGGCAAGCTTCCTGGCTCAAGGGGTTGCCCCGAATCGTCCCCAACGAATCTATGCCCAAACGCTGATTGCTCAGTGGCGCAAGGAGATCCAACATACGGAAGACCAGGCAGATCTAACGCTGGCAAGGCAGATTGCGAGGGCAGGGACACTACCTCACCTGAACGCCGCGATCGCCCAGGCAAGTCGGATTCAGTTAGGGCGATCATTGCGTCCCCAGGCTCAAGCGACCATCTATGAATGGAAATTGCAGATTCAAGCCCTGGAAGATAAGCCCATTCTTGATCAAGCCCGTAGTTTAGCGAAACAGAATCAACTATCCAAAGCCATTGAAATGGCGGCTCGAATTCAACCCGATCGGATTCTATATAACGATGCCCAAACGGCAATTCAGATTTGGACACGGATGCTGCAAACCCAGGTGGATAGTCCGGCAGCAGAGGGCTGATCCCAGATCCTATCCGGAACATCAGGAGCAATTTCCTCGGCAATTGGGGCACTCTCAAACTGGGTGCATTCAATCGGAGGTTTATGACTACTACGATCCCGCCAGCCTGGAATCAGGTTCAAGCCGCCTTGCAACGTATCTGGGGGTACCCTAGCTTTCGACCGCCGCAGGGTGAAATCGTCCAAAGTCTGTTGGCACACCGGGATAGTGTGACGATCTTGCCGACGGGGGGTGGTAAATCCATTTGTTTCCAATTACCGGCAATATTGCAACCGGGATTAACCCTGGTGGTATCGCCGTTAGTGGCATTGATGGAAAATCAGGTGCAGGAACTGCGCGATCGTGCAGCAGGATTTCGACAGTCAGTGGCACTGTTGCATAATGAACTGTCAACTTCCGATCGCAAACGTATTCTGGGATTACTGGAACAGCGAAAACTCCAGTTACTCTATCTGTCGCCCGAAACCTTATTTAGTCCGGCGGTATGGCAACGCTTGTGTCAGCCAAATTTCCGCCTGAATGGGCTAATTCTGGATGAAGCCCACTGTTTAGTGCAATGGGGCGACACCTTTCGTCCGGCTTACTATCGCCTGGGAGCAGTACGATCGAGCTTAGTCCCCTATCAACCCGCCAACCATCGCATGGCGATCGCGGCATTCACGGCAACGGCGGATCCCCAGGCACAACAGACGATCGAGCGAGTGCTGCAACTGGAAGACCCGCAAATTTTTCGGCTTAATCCCTACCGCAGCAATCTTCAGTTAACGGTGCAGGTTGCCTGGTCGCCTCGCCAACGGCGGCAACGGTTATTACAGTTGATTCAAGCCCATCCCGCGCAAGCCGGATTAGTGTATGTCCGAACCCGCCGGGACAGCGAAGCTTTAGTCACCTGGCTACAGGCACAGGGATGGCGAACTGCCGCCTACCACGCTGGATTAAGTCCAGACAGCCGCCGTCAGATTGAGCAAGCCTGGTTAAGCGATCGACTTCAGTTCGTTGTTTCGACAAACGCCTTTGGCATGGGGGTCAATAAACCAAATGTTCGCTGGGTTGCCCACTTTCATGCCCCCTTACTGTTAAGTGAGTATGTGCAGGAGGTGGGGAGAGCCGGACGGGATGGTAAACCTGCTACTGCCTTGACCTTGATCAGTGAAACGACGGGATGGCTTGATCCAGAAGATAAACACCGTCGGCAGTTCTTTCTAGACCATCAGCAACAACAGGTTCAATCCGCACAACAACTGATGCGCCAATTGCCTTTAGAAGGAGAGGTGACAGCAGTAATTAAACAATTCCCCCAAGCCGCGATCGCGTTCGCACTTCTGCATCATGCCGGGTGTTTAGATTGGATTGATCCGTTTCACTACCGGATAACCGAGCGAAAATCTGGTAGGTTAGGACAATCTAATGCCACGGCGGCAACCCAAATGCTTGATTACTTGAAAACGAACCGTTGTCGCTGGCAAGTTTTGTTAGCAGGCTTTGGCTTTGGGACAGAAGCAGCCCAGTTTCGCTGTGGGCATTGTGACAACTGCCGTTAATGCAAGCAATGGCTTCAATCTGGAGATTTGTACTATGTCCCAGCTATCCGATCGCAGTCAACGATGGTATGTGCGATTCCTGCTCGGGATGTTGGCGTTTGCCCTGGTAATTTTGGGGGTTTCAGCCCTGAAAGGTAACTCTCCCGATCTGATCGTCAGTGATGGCAATGGTTACTATGCCTGGGTGCGATCGCTGGTGATTGATGGGGATATCAACTTTGAAAATGACTTTCAGCACCTCTATTTCCCAGATCCGCTCCCGCCGGAGGCATCGCAACGCACACCAACCGGATTAGTGCCAAATAAATATCCCATCGGATTGGCAATTCTAGAAACACCGGGATTTCTACTGGGTCATGCGATCGCCCACCTGACTCCCTTTGCCGAGGATGGGATGAGTTTGCCCTATCAACTGGCGGTAACGGTATCCTTGGTCATCCTGGTGTTAGTCAGCTTTTATCTGTTGTATCGGGCATTCCGGAACTATCAGATCTCTGAGCCAACGGCGCTCCTCTTTTGTGTGATGCCGTTAGTGGGCACAAATCTCCTGCATTATCTGGTCAAGGAACCCGCGATGGCGCATGGGGCGGGAGTTGCCCTGAGTAATATTCTGATTTTTATAGCGAGTTGCCCATCCAGTCGGGTGAGATCTAACTGGCGATCGAGCTTACAGCCGTTCTCAAATGAATGCACCACACTTGTCAATTCGGTCAGCCCCCTAAATCCCCCTTTCTACGATGCCGCAGGCTATATTCTGGGCGACTTTGGCTCCTGTTCCCCCCAGAATTGGGGGGCTAGGGGGGCGAAAACTGCTGTAATTCCTGGTCTGCTGATTGGGCTGAGCTTGATTGTGCGGCTCTCGAATCTGGTATTTTTACCCTTCTACCTGTGGCTATTTCGGGCTGAATTTAGGAATTGGCGGCGAAGTCTACCCTTGGTTGGCGGCATTGGCGTAATGCTGTTGCTCCAGCAACTGAGTCTGCTGTGGTTATGGGGTAGACCGATCGCGCATTCCTATCAGGGGCAGGGGTTTACCGGGGGAATTTCCGGGATCGTTGCCATGGTTTTCGGCACTGATTACGGACTGTTTCTTTACCATCCCTGGTATCTGGTGTTAGTAGGATTAAATGGTGTAGGACTATGGCGGTTGCATCGGCAGCAGAAACCTTGGCAGGGCATCATCCTGGTTTGTTTTACTTGCCTCTGGATCTTGAATGGACTCTGGGGCTTTAGTGGCGATTCGTTTGGGAGTCGGGCGTTCATCGAATCATTACCCCTATTATCATTGGGAGCCGCTATGACAGTTGAGCATCTGTCCGATCGTGCCTTTCGTTGGGTGAAACTTCCTGGCGTAATATTAGCTGGACTCCTAATTGTCACGAATATTTATTTATGGGGAGGATATTTGTTGCAAGAATATCCCCACAACAGCGATCGCACGCTGGAGCAGGCATACCTGTGGATGATTGATTCCCGTTAACCGCTTTCACTGGATTAATTGACAAATCTCTATGCTTTTAAGCATTGTTAATCTTTCCTGTAATCTCAAGTGCGAATGAAATCCGGGTGCCTCGCTGGTTAGCCCCGATCGCAGCTTCATATCACTCAAATGCTAGATGTATTCTAGAAGCAGTCTACTTTAGGTGTGAGGACATAGTGATGATTTCTCAATCTGTTAAAGGGCTTCGGCTACTAACTCCAGGGTTGCTGGGCATGGCGTTGGCAAGTGCGGGACTGGCGATCGGGCAAGCTCCGGTATCTGCCCAGATAGAGTCAACCTCGGGAATGGAATCCTTATCGGGGGTAGCAAATCTTCAGGAAGCCGTAGAAGCGGCACCAGCCACCTCAGGTATGGAGCAAGTCACTTCGGTATCGCAGCTAACGGATGTGCGACCAACGGACTGGGCATTTCAGGCACTTCAGTCGTTAGTTGAACGCTATGGCTGTATTGTGGGGTATCCCGATCGCACCTACCGGGGCAACCGCGCCATGACTCGCTATGAGTTTGCGGCAGGTTTGAATGCCTGTATGGACAAGATTCAAGAGTTAATTGCTGGAGCAACGGGTGATCTGGTCAGAAAAGAGGATTTGCTGACGTTGCAACGCTTGCAAGAAGAGTTTGCGGCGGAAGTAGCAGCCCTGCGCGGTCGAGTGGATACCCTGGATGTGCGGTTAGCGACCGTGGAAAGGCAGCAATTTTCGACGACTACCCGGTTGGCGGGAGAAGCGTTGATTGTTGGTGCCCAGACGATGGGAGATGACATTGATGATGATAAAGCAGTCCGGCAGAATCGGGTGCGGCTGAACTTCCAAACGAGCTTTACAGGCAATGATATTCTCAATACGCGGTTAGCGGCTGGGAATGCTGTGCCACCTGGAACTCCCGGCAGTTTATCGCCGTTTGTAGAAGCCGGAACCGCCGAAGGTTTTCTGGCATCCTATGTGGGTGGCATTACTGGTAATAATGTGGTGCTCGATCGCCTGGACTATGGGTTTAATTTCAACGATCGCCTGAAGGTTTACATTGCGGCGGAAGGTGGCAAGACCCCTTATATCAGCAATCCCAATAACCCTTACTTCTATGATGATGATGGGGGAGATGGGGCAATCTCCGCCTTTGGTCAGCAAAACCCAATTTACCGGATTGGCGGTGGTGCCGGAGCCGGGGTCAGCTATGCGTTTGATACTGAGCGGCGGTTCGTCCTGAGTGCGGGTTATTTAGCCGAGGATGCCAATGATCCGAATGCCGGGAATGGGTTGTTTAATGGCACCTATGCTGCCCATGCTCAACTGGCTTACGCTACCGATCGATTCGGGATTGGGGTGACGTATGTTCACGGATACCATACCGAAGATAGTGCGATCTTTTCCCAGGGCTTCGATGATGTGTTTGTGACTGGCAGCACACCTGCCAACCTGGTGCATACGGGGTTAGGCAATGCGGCAACGACCGATTCTCTAGGCGGTTCAGCCTACTTCCGCCTCAGCCCTCAATTGGTACTGAATGCCTTTGGTGGTTACACCCGGTTAAATCTGAAGGGTGGTGATGGACAAGGGGATATCTGGTACTATGGCTTAGGGCTGGCATTACCCGATTTGCTGAAGCGGGGCAATCTCGCTGGCATTGTGGTTGGGGTAGAACCGTATCTGGGTGGGCTAAAAGATGGCTTGAGCCTGAGTGGCGTAGGTTTAACCAATGACACCTCGTTGCATGTGGAAGCCTTCTACAAATATCGGCTCAGTGATAATGTCTCAATTACGCCGGGGATCATTTGGGTTACAGCACCGGATCAGAATAGTAATAATGATGATTTCTTTGTACTGACCCTGCGATCGACCTTCAAGTTCTAACGATCGCACTATCAATCCAGCCATAACAAAGCCCCCAATCGATCGGGGGCTAATTTGCGTTGAACTGAACCTCAATTGTCCGTTAGCCAATTACCGCTTTTTGCGACGGAATTTTTGCTTCTTGACTTTAATCTTGATGCCACTCTTCCCTTTCTTACTGGTCTTGAAGATTGAAGGGGGTGCGGTTGTGACTACCACAACTTCCGCCGGGGGCACAATCACCACCGCAGGAGGAACAATTACAACTTCAGGAGGAACAATTACGACAGGAGGAGGAGCATCGATCGTAATACCTGCCGTTTCAATGTTTACACTGAACGCGCTAGCGCCACCATTGACCGTTGTATTAGCTGTGCTGCCGTTAGTTCCGCTAGTCTGATCCCAGGCGCGGAAGGAAATTCCCTGGGTCACCGTACCGTTAAAGCCAGCATTGGGGACAAAGCGAACTCGTGTAGTGCTATTGTCTGCCAGGAGACGGGCATTGGTGGTTGAAACGGCTCCAAAGCTGACCCAGGTACTACCGCCATCCGGGGAATATTGCCAGGTGCCATTGCTATTATTCACTCCAGTAACAGCGATACCGCGCAATGCTCCTGTATCTGTATCGGTAATTCCTGTACCACCTAAGCTACTAATTAATTGAAAGATAGTAACTCCATTAGGATTTGTAGCATCTTGAGACACATTGGGTAAAGCAGGATTCCCAGATGTATCTAAGACGGGTGCAGTGTTAGGAGTGATAGCTGTAATATCCAAGCTCCACCCACCTGCAATAGTGCCTGCGTCCCCGCCAAGGTCGTCAACGACAAACAAGCGCCAATCACCATTCGGATTTGTACCAATAAAAGTGGAGAGAGCGGTCGTATAGGAACCAACCGGAGCTGGCTCTGGGAAGGAATCACCAGTACCAGTGTTAGTGGGGCGATAGGTTCCAGTAACAATAGTGGCAGGCAGTCCGGTAGCCGCAGCGTCACTAAACGTAAGCGTAACGCTTACAATATCAGTTCCTCCCCCAACATCCGACATCAGGATTAATCCTGCACCTGTAGGTCCAACTAGAAGGATGTCCACATCTGCTGGGAAAGTGTGACTCATATTGGTTAGGGTGACAGTGATAGCACTGATAGAGCTTCCCAACCCAGAAACACTAATTGTAGAAGGATAGGGGGTAGCTGTACCACTATTCGGAATCGCAATAGCCGCCGTATTTGAGAAGACTGGCAGGATATAGTCATAGGTTTGCAGCCACGTAGACCGAGCCGCTAGAGACAGGTCGATCTCGCCAGCCTGATACTCCAATACCCAGTCACCGCCGAGGTTAGCACTACCCGTTAAATCATTGGATGCAGCGATATCGGCTCCGGTGACTTGGCTCAAAATTTGGATAAAGGCTTGACCTAATTCGCCTTGTGCTACATCACAGCCATAGACAAGAATGTCTGCATCGTCGGTTAATGAACTAGCCCAAGACTGAAGCAAATCAGCGTTAGCAGTAGTGATCAGGTCATTACCTAGTTGGAACCCGCCGATCTGACCGTGGGAAAAGATTTGCAGACTGGCAATGTTACTTTTTCCGGCTAAATAGCTCTGAACTTGTTGTAAGCCGCTCTGTGCCGAGTTCAAGATCACAACTTCCGTACCGGGTTGCAAAGCTGAAACCAGGACTTCATAGTCGTTCAAGCTACTATCTATAAACGCGATCGACCGATTTGTTCCCGCGCTTGAACTGGAAGAGAGATTGAAGGGCTGATCAAATGGGGTCGGACGCTGGACTCCGTTTAGGGTAGAACCGGACAGGTTTGGCTCAAGGGAGGCTTGCAAGGTTGGTGATAGCGGCAAGTTCATAATTGACTGTCGTGATAGCAGGTAAATCGCGACATCATGCCATTACCGAGCTAATGACTTAGCTCAATCAGTGCTTAGACTAATTAGGTGGTATAACTGGTACTGGCTCAATGTGGCTTAACCGTAGAATGCCCAACCCCCGATCGGAACTCCCACTTTTTCCCATAAAAAGCAAAAACTTTAAATTGATTCAGATTTTGGATGAAGTTGTCTCAAAATCCCCGGATAGTCAGTTATGCAGAAATCAGTTAACGATGAATGACTGTTAGAAAAGCGATCGAAATACTAAGTTTGTCTATTCTACTTTCGTCTAAATTTCAGGTATCAAAAGTGATCTATTTTCAGCAAAAATACGGAAAAGCTTATTTCAGGTTTCCGAGCAGTTCTAGCGCCGTAGCCACGATCGTTTCTGGTGCAATATCCAGGCATTGGAGTTCGTAAGGACAGGTAAACGCATAACAGGGGCTACAGTCTGTCGGACGACGCAGCAGTCGGGAGGGACTATGGCGAGGTTGCCACTGGCTTTCGTGATCGGTGCCCGAATACAACACGACATTGGGAGTGGCGGTGGCATCAGCAATATGCATGGTTGCGGTGTTATTCGTTAACACTAATTGGGCATGGGCGACGAGGGACACTAATTCGGATAGGCTGGTAGCTCCAATTAAGTCGATCACGCAATTTCCCAAAAGCTCAAACAAAGGAGATGCAGAGGCACGATCTTTGGTAACTCCCGTGACAACTACCAACCACCCGGTTTTTTTACTTAACTGCCGCGCCGCGATCGCAAATCGTTGCAGGTCATAGGTTCTGGCCTGGCAACTCGTCCAGGGACTCAGCAGAATATACGGTGTTGTAATTGCCGGAGGTGGGAGTGGAATAGGCAACGTTAAGCGACGATCGGTGATCGAAAACCCAACCGCTTCAATTAACCGTAGATTCCGTTCTGCTTGATGAATGTGATCGGGAGCCGGAGTCACCGCATGGGTGAGAGTGCCGCTATCCTGTTCTTTGGATTCTCCTAGCCGCAGAGGAATATTGGCTAAGGCGCAGATTAATCCAGCCGGATGCGGGCTTTGAGAGAAACTGGTTAACACGATCGCGGCATCAAATTCAGCTTCTTGTAACGTATGAATTAACTGCCATTCTCGCTCCGGCTGAAACTCCAGACGACCTAAGTCCTGCCATAGCACTCGCCAGGTCAGCACTTGATCAATCCAGGGTAGCAGGGGGGTAACCAGTGATCCGGCAGGACTTGCCACTAAGGTGATCTGCGTGTCGGGTAGATTCTCGCGCAGTGCCTTTAAGGTTGGAGTAGTGAGGATAACATCTCCAATATTGTCCAGCCGCATGATCAGCAGGTTACGAATCGATCGCCAGGGAGAGCGGCGGTTATGTCCGATACCAGGTTGTAATCGTTGGCTCATACAGACTGCGATCGTCAATAGGGCATTGCTAGTGCAGCAAGGAGTAAATTAGTGACTCAATAAAAGTTCTGAACTCAGTTGGAGTAATTCTAAGGTGGCTTGTACTACTGTCTCCGGGAGAACTAATCGTAAACAGTTATGATGCCCTTCTGGGCAAATACTCTTGTAACAGATCCGACAGGGAACATCATGAAATAACACCCGATTCGGCACGCCCCAGGGAGTATGTTGAAGATTAGTTAGCGCATAGAGATCAATAACTGGAGTGCCTACTGCTGCTGCTATATGAACAGGACCCGTATTGTTAGAAATCAGTAAGGGAGCGATCGATAATAAGGCAGTCAGTTCAGCTAAATTTAAGCGATCGACTAGCGAATGAGATGGCACTTTCATTGCCCGTTGAATGCTTTCAACTAACTCAAGTTCCGAATGAGTTCCCGTAAAGATCACCTGAATGCCTGATGTCTGCACCAGTTGCCGAGCTACGATCGCAAAGTGCTCTGGCGGATAGCGGCGAGACGGAGCCGTTGCTCCCGGATGAATCACGACCCAGGGGCGTTGCAGATCTACTCCCATTACCGCTAAATTCTGCCGTACCTGATATTTTATCGTCGCATCTACCTGTAGCCTCATGCGATCGTCATTGACCTCGCAACCTACACTGGCAACTAAGTCGAGTTGTCGCTGCACTTCATGGCGAGTCAACTGCTCGGGTTCTGGATCTTTAATCCAGTTGGTGAGTAGTTGATAGGGATTTTCATGGCAATGGGCTAATCGTAGTGGAATGCCTGCCATATAGCAGAGAAACGCCGATGGTAAGGGATTTTGACTATAGACTGTAAAAATTACTGCCGCATCATACTCTGCCTGCCGCAGCCGCTCAATCATGGCGTATTCCGGTTCACTATTCACCCGAAGGGCGGTGGCTTTGAGCCAGGGGGCATCATAAATGATCAGATCATCCAGTTCGGGAATTTGCGGCGCGATCGCGGCTCCGGCGGCTGAAGTCATTAAGGTAATCCGGCGACCCGGTTGGGAGGTTTTTAGTGCCCGAATCGCTGGCGTGGTCATAATCACATCCCCGATCGTGTCTAAGCGGATGCAGAGAATATGGTTAGCTGAGTGCCAATTTGACATAAGCTGGTTGCGGCTAAGGTTAGG
This sequence comes from Pantanalinema rosaneae CENA516, assembly GCF_050753385.1. Lineage (NCBI taxonomy): Bacteria > Bacillati > Cyanobacteriota > Cyanophyceae > Leptolyngbyales > Leptolyngbyaceae > Pantanalinema > Pantanalinema rosaneae. The sequence continues at coordinate 17,867 of NZ_JBLZFZ010000005.1, read as the reverse complement.
GAAATCAATTTATATCCAACCTAGATTTGTATTAGAACTTTCAAAGTCCCCCAGAATTGGGGGATTTAGGGGGCGAGTGCAACAGTTTTGGTACTTTGGAAGCGTCCTTTAAGCGATCGCCAACGAATTGATTTTGCTCCTTTAACGATTGAGATAAGGCAATTGCAGCGCAGGGAGTGGTTCCGGGCTGTTGCACGACTACAGCCGTGGCAGTGGAGGCGAGGAAAGCTGCTGTAGGCGTGGGAGTCCGGCTGGCTAACGCCAGGGTAAGGGTGGCAATAAAAGTGTCTCCTGCCCCAGAGGTTTGGTGTTGTGGAGCGGGTTGCGTGGTAGTGTGGCAGACAGGTTGCCCCTGTTCAAACACGATCGCGCCTTCAGTATCCAGGGTGACGGCAGCAATCTTGGCTCCAGTGATCTGTAAGAGGCGATCGCCAAAGGGGGCAATTTGATTCGCGCGATCGTGGGTTTGCTGGGATAACCCCAGTAATTGGATCGCCTCCCGATAGTTCGGTTTAACGGCTGTGACGTTGACTGCCTGGTAAGCGGATAGCTGCTTGGTATCTACCACGATCGGGCGGGGCTGTTGCGCCTGGAGATCGGCTAAAACATCAATTATCCGAGGAGTCAGGATGCCATATTGATAGTCGGAAATAATGATGGCATCACATTGAGGGAATAGCTGGATTAAGCGATCGATCAGTTGCAGCTCTAATTCAGGCGAGAGTGCTTCTGTACTGCCGTGATCGAATCGAACAATTAACTGGGTATTAGCCACCACTCGTTGTTTGGTTAAAGTCTGACGATCGTCACTCCTGATTAGATGTTGATCGCTAATAGTTGATCCGGCTAGTACGTGTTGTAACCGTTTGCCAGCCTGGTCGTGACCAATGACCGATAGCAGCCATACCTGTGCCCCTAAACTGGCAACATTCATTGCTGTGTTGGCGGCTCCACCGGGAAAGTCCTGGCGTTGATTAACGGCAACCACGGGAACGGGAGCTTCCTGGCAAAGCCGATCGGCGTGTCCTATCAGGTAAGAATCCAGCATGACATCACCGATCACTAGCACCGTGAGGGACTGCCAGCGATCAATGATATCAGCGAGGTTAGTGAGTTCGATCGCAGACTCAATCATGTTCCGTCACGCAAGGTCGATTAGTCGTTAAATGGGTTAGTTCGATCGTTGACAAAGCGATTGACGGTGACAGTTCTACTGGAGAGAAACTAAGATTGTCGATCGCAGTGATGACTCGGGCTGCTTCCCATAGATTATTAACAACATGATGCGGCAGTCGTCGCGGGGAAAGCTGCCACTCGGTTTCATTGCCGTTATCCAATAAAATGGTACGACATCCAACCGCACGACCGGCCTCAACATCATGCAGAATATCTCCAATGAACCACGATCGCGGCAAGCTGAGTTGGTGGATATGGGCGGCGCGTTTGAGTAGACCGGGTTGGGGCTTGCGACAGGTACAATCCACTGCGTAAGGCTGCACCACACCATCAGGATGATGGGGACAATAATAAAATCCTGTCAGGGGAACCGCGATCGCGGCAAAGAGTTCCTGTAACCGTTGTTCTACCGCGACTAACGCCGTTTCGGCAAAGTATCCTCGTGCTACTCCAGATTGATTGCTAATCACAATTAATGGATATCCTGCCTGATGCAGTAAACGTAGTCCTTCTGCCGCTTTTGGGGTAAAGCGAATCCATTCTGGATCAACATTATAGGGAACATCCTGAATTAGTGTGCCATCCTTATCCAAAAATACCGCTTTGCGATGCATGATTTCTCCCTACGGCCAGGAGGTTTCTTGCATGGGTAATACCATTACCTCTGGAATCACGGTTGCTTCCGGCTGGGTCAAAATAAATCGCACTGTTTCTGCTACATGTTTTGGCTCTTGTAATTTCTCTAATGGTGTATCAGGAAAGCGATCGAGAATAAATGGAGTTCTCATTCCACCCGCGACAACGGCTGTAACTTTCACCTGATGGGGACGTGCTTCTACGTGGAGCGCATGGCTCAAGCCCATTAAACCCCATTTGCTGGCGTGATAGGCGGTAGCATTCGACCAGGTGCGTTTAGCGGCAGTCGAGGCAATGTTCACGATATGTCCATGCCCCTGCTGTTTCATCAGAGGTAACACGAGTTTAGCAAGAATAAATGGCGCTCTCAGATTCACATTTAACACGCGATCGATATCCGCGATCGATAGTTCTTCGATCGGTAAGGTTACGTCGGTTCCGGCATTATTCACCAGTACATCAATGCGACCAAATTGATCAACGATTTTTTGAACGGTAGTTTCCAATTGTTGATCATTAGTGATATCTAGAGGCAACGCGATCGCTTCCCAGCCCTGTTCCTGTAATCTCCTTGCCACCTGCTCCGCCTGATCAAACTTAATATCAGCGATGATAACTGAAGCTCCAGCCTCAGCTAAGGTTTCACAAATCGCGGCTCCTAAACCCTGACCACCGCCTGTAATCAGGGTGACTTTTTCTGTTAATCCCGTCATGCAAATTCACTCCTTAATTGATTTCATTGCGAGAGTTATGCCAAGGTCGGAAAGACTGTATCTGATTCCACCAATCTAACGGCATCGGGTTGAGCTGGACTGATGATTTTTGGCATTCCTTCCAGTTCCCAACTTGTTGGCAATTGGGTCTGCCTGGAATTTGTTGTGAGTAATTGTTCTTCCAGTAGTTCACACAGTAGATGAATCACTAAAATCTGTACCTCCTGAATTCTCTGAGTTTCTAACGCTGGCACTACGATCGCAATATCTGCCATTGCCTGTAGTTCACCTCCGTCTCCCCCTAAAAGCGCGATCGTGCTGAGATTCAAGCGCTGGGCGGCGGTAAATGCTGCCACCAAATTCTTAGAACGACCACTGGTACTGATGCCAATCAATAGATCCTGTGGTTGCGCGAAGGTTTCTACCTGTCGGGCAAACACATCCTCATAACTGACATCATTTGCCCACGCGGTCAAAAACGCGGTATCCGCTGTCAATGCCATTGCCGGTAATCCGGCGCGGTGGGGACAACAAAAACGACCAACGAGTTCGGCAGCAAAATGCTGGGCATCAGCGGCACTGCCCCCATTTCCGGCAATCAGTAGTTTACCTCCTCGGGAGAAACAGGTACTCATGGCTTGGGCGGCGGCTTGAATCACAGGTCGTAAGCGCCGCTGGGACTGTTGAATCGCATCCGTAATGGCTGCAAATCCCCGATCTAAGACGGCAAATTGCTCCGTTTCCACGCCTGTCACGATACTGATGCCGCTCAAAACCTCTTCATACAGGGCTGCAACCGTACTGGTCACTTTCTGCCAGGTAAAGTGCTCCTGACTGCGACGGATGGCTTGATGCCCAAATAGACTGATCAGTTGGGGGCTGTTGAGTAAATGCAGCAGGCGATCGGCGAGAGGCTTGGGTTGATTCGGTGGCACCAAATAGCCCGTCTCACCATCTTTGACCGTGAATTTAATTCCTCCAACATCGGCACCGATGACTGGAGTACCACAGGACATGGCTTCAATGGGCGTAATCCCAAACGGCTCATACCAGGGAGTTGTGACAAACACATCGGCAGCACTGTAGTAGTATTTCAACACTTCCCGCCCTTTACGCCCCACAAAGGTCACTTGGGAGGTAATCCCCAGTTCTGCCGCGATCGCCTGTAACCGTCCAATCTCCGGTGTCTGTAGGGGGTCTGGAGTATCTGCTTCACCCCCAACAATCAGAAGTCGAACAGGGGCAGGGTGGTGTTTGAGCAGTTCCGCAAACCCGCGTATGACATTATCAATCCCTTTACGCGGTACCATGCGACCCAGTTGTAAAATCAGTTGTTCATCAGGAGATAAGCCTAAGGTTAACCGGGCGCGAATTTTGTTAATTGCCCAAAATTCCATCGGATCAAAGCCACAGGGAATGACGCTAATGCGGTTGGGATTGGCGTGGTAGAGCGTTAGCAAATCCTCGCGATCCTGGGGACATTCGGCAATGATGTAATCCGCATCCTGAACGACTCGATCTTCGATCGCAAACCGTTCGTCTGGAAATAGATCTGCCTGTCCTTGGTACTGACGGCGAACCCGACCTAAGGCATGGAACGTCACGACATAGGGAATGCCCAGCGATCGCTTAATTTCGGCAGCAACCAGGGCTGACATCCAGAAATTAGCATGGATCAGATCATACGCGACCTGACAGCGACACCAGTGCAACACAAACCCGGTAAATTCGCCCATATAGGGTAGCAGATGTTCCTTGGGTAAAGCGATCGGCGGTCCGGCGGGAACATGGATAACTCGGACTCCCTGCTGCCACTCCACAATATCCGGTAGACGCTCACAATCCCGGCGAGTCAGCACATCTACGTCATAACCGATCGCGGCTAAATGCTTGGCGAGTTGACCTACATAAACATTTTGCCCACCACTATCAACGCCCCCAAAAATGCCAAGTGGAGTGGCATGTTCGCTAATTAGCGCAATTCGTTTCGTCATAGTTCCGCTCTCGGAGGTGAATATAGTTCTGGTGCTAATCGCAATCGTTTATGAGGAATGGCTAACTAAGGCTGAATGGTAGTCGATCGCTCGTTCAAATGCCTGCTGCCAATCCTGGGTAAAACGCTGAATGTTAAAACGCGATCGGGCTTGCTCCTGGGCGGCGGCTCCTAACCTGTGGGCTTTAGCGGGATCGACAATCAGTTCTCGCATCCGTTCGATCAACTGCTCAATATTCGTATCAATATAGCCAGACACTCCATTTTCAATCACCGTTGTCAATTCAGTCGTGGCTAATCCAACGATCGGGAGTCCAATCATCATGGCTTCACATACGGCTAAACCGAGGCTAGTGTAGCGCACTGGATGAAAGAAAAATCGATACCGCGATTGAAATTCGGGTAACTGGAGATGGGGCACTTCACCCAAACCCCCGAGTAGTTCTGCCTGCATTCCAACTAAATCGAGGGGAACTGTTTGCCGTACCTGCTGAAAAAGATCTGCTCCTAACCGCCGCCCTCGCTTGGCTAAACCGTTGGCAACAACGATGCCTCGCGCGATGTCTCCAGTATATTGCACTGTATCGGGGATCACTACTCCATGCTCGATCACACAGGTAGGGGTACGACCGCAATCCCACATCAATTGGTTGAAATGAGTCACATGCACTAGTAATACATTTGGATCATCAACAATATGGGTTGTATTTGTGGGATGTTCTTGGGGCGGGTCATGTTCTAAATAAAGGCAAGGTAGCTGTCGCTGAGATGCCGATAAGATTTCATACTGATCCTGTAAATAGTTACGACGAGATTGAAATAAGATGCAATCAAATTGCTGATTTTGCACCTCTTGAGCAGGAATATCATGCACATTATCCCCCCAAGGCAACCCTGGTAGCCGCCCTCCATATCCTTCGGGTTTACTCGGTTTAATCGGCAGATAAAACTCATGGGGAGTTTGAGTTAAGTAGTAAAGATAGCTACCGTGAATGTGCCAGGTGAGGATTCGTAACCGCATAGGATCAAAGGATAGAAGAATAATTCATTCAGCGATCGCTAAAGCACTTGCTTCTGGAACAGAAAAGCCGACAGAGGTGAGTAAATGCAGATAATAGTCTGTCAATGTCATCGCAATCATGGGAGGTGGAACAGATGGTGAAAGCACTCCACCCCCAAACTCTTGAGATTGCCCTAAGCGGATGGGAATGCCTGCCAGGTAGCAGGAGTACGCCAATGAGTAGGGAGATTGCCCCGGTGTCGTGAAGATCATAGCGGCATCATAGCGATGGGCTTGAAGTTGCTCTATTAACGTCCTACCGCGATCGCCATAGTTTGAATGGGTTTGCTGTACCCACTCGTCTAATGTTGTTGTCATTGGAGCGTAGCGATATGTTGATGTTTCAAGCAACAGTAAAGTGATTTCAGCCTGGGGTAGGTTGTGTTTAACCACTTGTAAGGCGACATTAAGGGCAGCTAATTGATTCTGATCATCGCTGGAACAGAGTATGAGTAGTCGTGCGACTTCTTGCCAGGGTTCAGGAGGCACAAGCAACCTCCTGTTCTAGTAGTTTGATGGCGGCTGTGATTACGGCTGTAGTGGTTCTAGAGGAGGAAAAGAGTGTAGGATCAGATGCTAGATACTCTGAGTCAGATTGCCTACACTCTTCAGGGCAGACTTGAACAATGCGGTGACGCTGGCGATCGAGGGGTGACCAACGCTGCGGATCGGAATTAGAAAACACGACGACACTTTTCACCCGCAGTGCCGCCGCTAAATGAGAGATACCCGTATCGTTACAAACCACTAACTGCGATTGTTTCAACAATGCTGCGATCGTCCCTAAGCTCGTTTTTCCTACCAAATCGATCGCCGGAAATCGCATCGCTTGGGCGACGGACTGCGTCAAACTTGCCTCAGCTTTGCTTCCTGTTAGAACAATCTGCCAGCCCTGAGCGGCTAATCGATCCGCGACGATCGCAAAGTTATGGGGATGCCAACGCCGAGAACTCACACTAGCCCCAGGATGAATACAAATATAGCTACCAATCCTGAGGTCATGGCTGAGTGCGATCGCTTGGAAATCCTGCCATTCTGATTGCCCGATCGGAAATTCTAGCTGTGTCCCTTGCAGGGGAATGCCCAGGAACTCTAGGAGTCGCAAATGTCGCCAGATTTCATGCTCCTGCTCGGGATACGCCAGGAAGGTCGTTGGATCGGGGCAGTAGTGTTCATCTGAGAAGAATCCTGCACTCTGCTGGGCTCCTAACAACAGAGTCAAGGCATTCATGCAAATCCCATTCCCATGCATTTGCAGGGCAAGATCGAGGTTTAACTGTTGCATTTGTGCCAGAAAGGCGGCGACGCGCTGTGGGTGGACTGAAGCTTCGGGAATGCCGGGATAGCCAGGAAACTCAACCCAGCTATCGAGGTAATGCTGGAAGCGTTGGACAAACTGGGTTGCCCAGGGTAGACCGACTAACATGATTTGAGCATCTGGAAAGTACGATCGCAAAGCTCGTAAAGCCGGAACTAAACAGAGTAGATCGCCTAATCCGGGGAGCGCTCGCACGATCGCAATAGTTTGAGGTGAAGGATTTTGTAGTTTTTGATGCATATTCAATGACTGTTTCACCTCCTACATTCCTTTGCCGACAATACCACCCCAGCAAAAATTTCTTTAACTAAATAGTGATTGGCTTTAATTAGATATAGGTTTCTATAAAGCATATTAGTGAAGCAGTTTTCTTAAATTCATTAGGCATTTGCACAAATAGTACGATCGTCTTTTTTAAAGAGATTGGTCAAATGCCTAATTGTGTAAAGAAGTGATGTATAATTCGTCCTAGTTCGATTTGCCTAAAAACTTTTTTCAAGCTTTTGATTTATTTGATAATTACTAGAGTGACGGCATGATGTTAAGTCAAAAGGATGATGATTTTCCTGGGACGCGATCGTCAATTTAAACGTAAGCCTATACTTAGGTGACTAAACTACAGGAGAACGATCATGGCTAGGGCACAGAATATTCTTTTGATGATTGAAAACGAACATCGAGAAGTAGAACAATTGTTTGATCAATTTGAAAGTGCAGGCAGTAGGAAAAAAGTCCAAGAATGTTTTAATCAGATTTATAAAGAATTAAGCTTACATGCCCAGGCAGAGGAGTTAGCTTTTTACCCAGCGATGCGGGAGTATGAGGAAATAGAGAGCTATATCGAAGAGGCTGAGTCTGAACACAATTCAGTCAAGATTTTGCTTGAGCAGATGAAAGCTCTTAAGCCTGAAGATGCTGAATTTAAACTAAAAATGACTCACTTAAAAGAAGCTGTCATACATCACATTAAGGAAGAAGAATCTGAGATCTTTACGGCAGTACGTGAATGTATGAATGAAGAGAAGCTGGAAGAATTGGGTCAACGATTTCAAGAAGCAAAACAGAAATGGCAATCCGAGGTTGAAGCCGCTTTAGCTAGAAAATAAGTTAAAGCTACCATGGACTGAATATCTAACAATCTCTTGGATAAAACAAGCAACATCTTTTTTGAATTACGATCGCTCGGAATAAAGGGTCGTAATTTTTAATACTTACTTGATGCTAGTACCAGTTAACTAACTCACTGGGGCAGATTGGAGCGATCGCAGAAGTAAACAAAGCCGCATTTGTACCGCATCATCAAATCTGCGTGGCTCTAAACCAGTTAAAGAGAAAATTTTATCTAATCGATAACTCAGGGTATTGCGATGAATTGAAAGTTGTTTCGCCGTCGCAGAAGGACAACAATCTTTGGCAAAAAATACATTTAAAGTAGTGAGCAATTCTGGTTCGTGATCTAAAGGGCTAAGGAGATATTTCGCCAAATCTACCTTAGTCCCTTCATCTGCCACACCAATGAACGCGGCGATGCCTAGCTCACCTAAACAATGCACTCGGTTATGTCCTTTGAATCGGCTCCCGAGCGACAGGGCGGCACGGGCATCTTCATAGGAGCGAGCTAGTCCTTGAACTCCAGGGTGATAGCGACCAACTCCAATGTCGATCGCTGCTCCCGTATCACTGCGTAATCGAAGTAGTAAAGCGTCGGCGGCTCGCTTTAACGCGGCTAAATTTGCCCAGGATGACCCCGATCCCCGAGAAATGTCTCCACAATCTGCCCAGGGATTCAGATTTTTCGTATCGCTCGCTTTAAGGACACAAACATTACCCTGTCCTAAATCAGCACAAATGGTATCGCTGGGTAGGTGAAAAAAGTTGACAATGCTACCAATAATAACTTGGGTGCGGCGGTGTTGCTCTAATTCAGCTAATTGATAGCCTGCCCAACCAGAGGTTTTCAAAACATAATCTGCCGCATTAATTAAGATGACGGCTCTAGGAGGAGCTAAGTCCATACCAAGTTGCCTTGCTTGAGTAAGAATGACCGCCTCATCCTGAATCCGACCATGCAATAGCTCATAAATCAATTGATTTTTTAACTCATGGGGGTTAGGTGGTTGCTCTTGGTGATTAGTGGTTTGATGAATAACTAATTCAACCAAAACTTGAGCCAATCGAGGTGAAATAGCCTCTTGATTCAGTGGTTCACCGACAATAATTTCGCCAATTCCAGCTTCATGTTGTAAGGGTACTCTTAAAAAGTTTTCTAGGAGCTTACTACTTCTTTCCCAGTTCAACGCCAACCCAACTTGATCAGGTTCACTACTTGTAACGACTACTCCTTTTGCATCGGTGACTAAAACAGGAGCATAGAGGAGTTGGGCAATCTTATCGGTAACAATACCGGCAATTTGAATGAAGCGATCGGAAACATCTATCATGAACTTCGCTTAAAAAAGTCCCTTAAAATATAGCCTGATGGCATCGTAGAAGGGGGCTTAAAGCCCTGCGGGCATACTAGAAAAGGGGGCTAAAAGGATGCAAATTAAGTCAGACTCACTGTGGGTTTACACCGTAGCTCAGAATTGGGGGCTAGGGGGTAGTTCAGGTAGCGATGATGGCTGTTCAAACAACCTCTAAAGCTACGACTAACTTAATCATGCAACTTACTCTACTTTGAACTGCCTAACATCTATCAGAAGAGCGAATCATCCGCTCCAATTTATTCTTTGCTGCCTTAAAATAAAACTTCCGTTCATGACAACGATCTTTCTTTAAACAAAAAACTGCCTTGCTATCAAGCAAAGCAGAAATATAAATCTTGTGCGAGTTAGAAAAGCTTAATCCCTTGGGCTGAAGGACAAACTTACATTTTGCCTTTCTGCATCACTTCTTGCAGATGACGACGCAGTTCTTCTACATGCTTGTTGTCTTCTTGTTGAAGCTTTTTCAGTAGATCAACACAGGGCTGAGAACCTATCTTCTGAGCGTCTTGCATATAGGTTTCATACATTTGAACCGCTTCAGCTTTGTTCTTTAGCACCGTCAAGAGATCATACTCAAGATCACTGATCGCCTTTGTGCCACTATTGGAGACACCAGTTGTCATAATATTCCTCCTTTTTGCTGAGAGTTCTTGAATCGAACACTGCTAAAAGTTTACTGATCGCCTATTAGTACAACATCAATCAAAGGAGGGAAGAGTTGGGTGTGCGATCGTCGCTACTTTCGGAATGGGTTGGCTGAAAAGCGGTTAAAAAGCTGGGTTGTCGCTCCCGCAGAGGTAAGGGCTGAGGCATAGGACGATCGGCGATCGCTTCTACCAATGGTAATTCCCACCAACAATGGCGGCAAAACCAATATATCTGGGTATCACGCACATGCCGAAGCAGTTTAGCGGAGCAATAGGGACAAGTTGCCATAATGTTTTTTAAGCATTTGTTAAACGTCTGACGTGTTAAATTGGCATTCATTTTTAATGAATTGCCTCTTTATTAAAGTCTTAATATTATCTCAGTTTCCTTAGAAAAATACTTCTGTCGATCGAGTTACTTCCTGATAAAGAATTGCTTGAATATCTTGTCATCCTAAATACATTTAGATTGCCATTACTGAGTATAGTTAAGCACGTAACACCGTTCTTGATAGAAATATGCCTGTTTTTAAGACTTGTCTCAGATTGTTTTTCTATCTATATCGCTAGAAAACTTTAATTAACTGCCGTTGATCGGCTGGATAACTTATCACCCTAATTTCCTATAACATGCTAGGAAGTTATCCTGTTTTTTGTTTACCCTATTGCTAAGAAATACAATGTAATCGTTGAGTCGAGCGCTGTACCTCTAGATAGATGAATCACGTTTGTATATTGTTTACTTTATAAGTGTTAAGTAGTTTATGAATGAAAAGGATCAGCACGAATATGAGTATCGAAGATAGAGCGAAGGCAACTTCTAAAAATGTTGAAGGGAAAGTCCAGGAAGCCGTTGGTAATGTAACCGGCGATCCTGAGGATAGAGCAGAAGGTAAAGCCAAGCAAGGTGAAGCCAAAGTTCGGCATACGGCAGAAAATGCCAAAGATAAGGTAAAAGAAGCCCTGGATTAATTATCAACCTTCCTTGGTCTGCTAATACACGAATAGGGGAGTTAAAGGCATTATTAGCTTAACTCCCCTATTTTGTTTTTGGTAGCATACTGTTAGTTGAATTTATTCACCATTTGGTTTGGTTAAGCATTAAAGCTTAACTTATACCTTATGACAGAGAGAAATATAGCGTTAATTTAGATAATCTCGTAAATAGATTTAGAAAAATATGAGGTGAAGCCATGAATATTATTGCCTGGTTAATTTTAGGATTGATTGCTGGGGCGATCGCAAAAGCAATTTATCCAGGTAGTCAAGGTGGTGGTATTCTTGCCACAACAATTTTGGGAATTATTGGTGCCTTCGTTGGCGGTAGCTTATACACACTACTGACAACAGGCACATTACAACTAGCGGCAACTGGATTCAGCATTCCAGGGTTAATTGTGGCTGTGCTTGGGGCGATTATCGCTATCTTCATCTGGGGTTTGATGACACGCCGTGCTGCATAAGTTGCCAAAACTTTAAGCGTTTACAACCGGGTTAGAGGCTTTCTTGGTTTACAAGAGAGCTTTTTTCTATGAGCCTCTAAGCTCACGTTTGACCATCAGCATGAATCTGCATTGTTGTTTAATGATGGCTTGTAGTCATAAGCATAGATTCAGAAAAAATGAGGGATGCAAACTGTATGCCCCTCATAAAGTATTAGTGGATCGAATTGAGAGAGTTTATCACTTTAACAAGCACCACTGCGAGCTAAAACAATTTGAACTGTTTTCATAACTAGCTGTAGATCGTAGACTACAGACCAGTAATGTTGGTATTGCACATCCAGTTTGACGATTTCCTCAAAATCCAGCACACTGGAGCGACCGCGCACCTGCCATTCTCCTGTCATGCCGGGTTTAACGTTCAATCTTGTCCAATGATGATTAGAGTAGTGTTGCACTTCGTCGAGGGTGGGTGGACGAGTGCCGACCAGGCTCATGTGCCCTAACAAAACATTCCAAAATTGTGGCAATTCATCCAGGCTAGTTTGGCGGAGAAACCTTCCCACGCGGGTAATACGAGGATCGTTTTCGTTCTTGAAAATATGACCTTTAGCTTGGTTTTGGATCTGGTGCTTGAGTTGATCGGCTTGAACCACCATCGATCGAAACTTCCACATCCGGAATGGACGACCACGATAGCCACAGCGAGTTTGACTGTAGAAAATGGGACCTGGATTGTCGATCTGAATGGCGATCGCGATGGGAATGAAGACTAAGGCAGTAATCAGGAGTCCAGCGATCGCCCCAACAATATCAAAGCATCGTTTGGTTTTACTACGGATAGAAGGGTGTATTGCCAAGATGCGGTCAACATCGGGGGGAATCCGCAGTAATGAGGTCTGAATTGAAGTCATAGTCATAGTCTTGCCGAGTCTCTGATGCAGTTCACAGCATATTCAGGAGCAATTATTTACTAAGGAAACCACGGGAAAACGTGGTACAGCCAAAGTCAGGCTGTGATGCTTAGTTATGATGACCGCTCTAGAATTATGCAACGTTAAGGTCGATGCCCCAGAAACCTGGACAGTCTACAAGAATGTATCAATGGCTATCAACGTTCCATTGAGCAGAGGAAAACCGAACATAACTCTGTTCGCCAGCCAGGTATCCTAACGCGGTTAAGCGTGATATTCCTACTTACCTATTTGGCAGATGACCTGACACTAAGACAACCTTCTTCAGATAGATGCGGACGGCATTCAGGCAGATAAACGTGGAGTCAAAAAATGCTACTACTACCCTGCCCTTGCAATGATCGACGTGTTCTGCAACTTGGCTGAAGTTGGAAGAATCAGATCAGTAGATGTCTCTTGTTGTGCCATTTATTGGCGAAAAATGCCAATAGTTATCTACTCGCTTCGCAAAATCTTAATCAAAATTCCGTAGGTATTCCGAAATTATACCAATTGAACCAGTAATCTCCGTAGCAGCTACAGCCCTGGTTTAATTCCTAGAAATTCTTCAATCCGGTCAACGGCAACCCGTACAGTATGGGCATTGGTATAGTCCTGATTAATCGGTAAGCGTTCGGCGGAACTGAGAAATAACACGGCTCGATAGAGCTTCTGTTTCTTCACCTGTTTTGTCTCTAGTTCGATCGCTAATATGGTGTCTAACGGTCGCTCAGTTATAGACCGCACCCCAAACCAGTTTTTCCGTTCCAACACTACTTTTTTTAGGCTTTTATAGAACGTACACGTCACCATGGGGTTCAGACTAACCGTTAGAATGCCACCGATCAGTCCGGTCACTCCCATCAAACTCAGAAGGTTAGTTGAGGTGCGGTTGGTTTGATGAATCGCGAGGGTAGATTGTCCAGGATTACTGACAAACTGGTTGATCTGCTGGATAGTCTGCTGCTGACCTGGATACCCCCTATCTGGATTGGCAAGTAAGGAAACCTGAGCCATTTCTGTGCTGATTGCCACATAGTAAGTCGGTCCCCCGCGCCCTCCCGATCGCCGGATGAGGGTGGCTCCTTGAGGGTTATAAAGTTTTTGGCTGGATGTCCTGCCAATCCAGGTGGCATGTTTGAGTTCACAGCTTGTCTGCGTTGGAGCCAATCGTTTGCAGGTGAAGGAGAGGGAGACAGGCTGGAAGCCAATCAGGTAAACCAGCAACCCTACACTCCCGATCGCCAGCAACACTCCCGTTATCCACAATGGCACTGGACGATGTTGTAGCGTTAGGCGTGTAGTCGTTTGCTCAATGACCTTCATCGCGAGTTCAGGTAGGGAACCACGATTCTAGCTGTTCCAGCAGGGATTAAGCGAAATCCGTCATCTACCGTCCTAGAACATCCCCACTACCCGTTAAAGCATTGGAGGGATAGGTGATCCCCGCTTGCTTGAACCGATTTAAGGCTTCACCCAGGCGATCGCAATCAGCAATTAAACTGATCCGCACATAGCCCTCTCCACCGGAACCAAAGGCATTGCCTGGGGTGACGACTACGCCAGTTTGTTGCAAAACTGACAGCGCAAAATCGGTTGACCCAATGCCGGGTGGACAGGGAACCCAGAGATACATGGTGGCTTCCGTTTTTGGCACCGTCCAACCCAATTCAGCTAACCCAGCAATTAAAAAATCCCGCCGGGTGCGATACCGGGCTTGCACTTCATGGAGATAGACATCCGGTAGTTGTAAGGCAGTTTCAGCCGCCGTTTGCAAGGCAGCAAAAATCCCATAATCGAGATTAGTTTTTAACGTCCGTAATCCCTGCACAATATGGCGATTGCCCACCACAAAGCCCACTCGCCAGCCTGCCATATTGTAGGTTTTAGACAGCGTATGGAACTCTACCCCAATATCCTTTGCCCCTGGAATCTCTAGCAAGCTCGTGGGTTGATAGCCGTCAAACGCTAACTCGGCATAACAGAGATCATGCACCAGTAAAATTTCATACCGGCGAGCAAACGCCACCACCTCTTCAAAAAACTCCCGAGGAGCCGTTGCCGCAGTTGGGTTACTGGGATAGTTAAAGTACAAAATTTTAGCTTGTTCCGCCACGGCATCCGGAATCGCAGCTAAATCAATTAACCAATTATTTTCCGGTTTAAGGATCAACTGATGAATCTTGCCACCCGCAATTAATGGGCCCCGGAAATGCGCCGGATAGGCTGGACTGGGTACCAGCACCAGATCCCCAGGATTGACATAGGCAAGTGCCAGATGAGTCAGTCCTTCCTTTGATCCCAGCAAGGGTAAGGCTTCCCCATCGGGATCTAGATCTACGTTGTAGCGTCGTCGATACCAATCGGTAATGGTGCGGCGGAAACTGGCGGTACCTTCAAAGGGCGGATAACCATGATTCGCGGGGCTTTGTAATGCCGCGATCGCCGCTTCTACCACGGGCTGAGGGGTGGCTCCATCGGGATTTCCCATGCCCAAATCAATTAAGTCCAAGCCCTGTTCCCGCGCCCGCAGCTTCAATTCATCGAGTCGGGCAAACACATAGGGAGGTAGCGATCCTAGACGATCGGCCGGGCTGATCCAATCCAGTTTCATGCCGACACCTCGCTGCTAGATGGATGGGAGATCAGCGCCGTCGATGCCATCGATCGCACTGGAGGCGGGGCAGTGGTGGATACCATCGCTGCCATCAATTGGGTGGGATCAACCGGGAAGGGTAAGCGGTGAAGATCGGAGTTAGGGGCACAGGCGACTTCGGCAGCATGACGCAGATCGGCGATCGACACCGTTGTTAACTGCAAATCATCCAGCGTTTGGGGTAAGCCAATTTCACTGTAGAACTTTAACAGTTGTTGACGAGCCGTTGCCGCCAGTTGATTGCCCTGCACCAATTCTTCTAAGCGCAACTGCACCAGAATGCCAAACGCCACCTTTTCTCCATGTAACATGGCGTGGCTAGCCGATAAATGAGTCAGTCCATTATGCACAGCATGGGCGGCTACCGTCCGACATTGGGCACCGCCTAACCCCCCAATCACTCCCGCCAGTAACACAGTGGCATCGACTACTTCCTGCCAGGTTTCGCCTCCCGGGGACTCCAGCGCCGCGATCGCTTTTTGCAATAACAGATCGCGTAACACCCGTGCCTGTTGCACCGCCGCAATCATCAAAGTTTGCTGCGAATGACCGCTACTGACTGAGGCTTCATACCACTTGGCGAGCGCGTCCCCAATCCCGGCAACCAGAGTGCGGCGGGGAGCGGTTTTGATCAAGTCATAGTCTAAAACCAGAAGATCTGGGCAGCGCGGTAGCCCCACATCATATAAAAAGGCTCCCTGATCCGAATACACATTGGATAGGGCTGTCCAGGCGGCACAGGTAGCTGCTGAGGTGGGAATTGTGACGACTGGAAGTTGTCGTTGATAGGCTAACAGTTTGGCGGCATCTAATGCCTTACCACCTCCGATGCCAATAATCACATCTGCCTGGTGAGTGGCTGCCGCTTGATGCATCACGGCTAACGTGGCTTCACTACAATCGGGACGGTAAGACACCTGGGAAAGTTGCAGCGATTGGGATTCCAGCCCTGACTGTAGCGGTGATTGCACCAGAGGTAGGGTTTGATCCCCACCGACCAATAACGGACGTTGCCCCAGACGGGCGATCGCTGCCCCTACCTGAGTCAAGATGCCACTGCCCCGGATCACCTGAGCAGGAGCCACCATAAGGGAGGGCAAGGGATAAGAGGTCATAGGCAGAGGCAGGAGTCGTGAGTAGCGGTGAATGAAATTACGGGGTTGGATTGGGTGTACCAAGAGCCAGAATTGGTGTCTAAGGACACACCCATCGTCATCTTACAGACTAACTTGTAACTTTCGGTAACTGAGCCAGCCGATCGCGGAAAATCGTGATCTGCATCTCGGTATCTTCCCGGCTTGACAGCGATCGTTCCACCTGTCCCAGATATAACGGCTGAGATATACCAGGAGCGGGATGTAACACGGTGCGAGCGCGGATTACCATCTTATCGCGTCCTTGAGACAAGCGACCGGATGAAAACAGATCCGCCGCCGCCTGTTGGAGAGTGGCATCCAGTTGGGTTTCGGTAATTTGGGGTGGGACAGCGATTACGGTTTCCGTGGCTCCCGTGTCATAGACCAGGGAAAATCGGACAGCACCGGGAATCTCGGGGCGGGTATAGAGTCCCAAACTGAGGGCAAATAGTCCAACAGTTAACACACCCATAAAGCCAGTCACACCGACCAGCCGAAAACGAAAGCCCCATTTAAGAATCCAGGCTAAAACGGTCACTGCTGCACAGAACAGAGTGAAATAGCCCGACCATTGGGCAAAGGTTTGTAATTGATTCGGAGACATGGATATCCAGCGTCAATGGCAGTGGGTACAGAATTTACTCAAATAACCAGGCTTTCACCCGTTCCAGGCTTTTCCAGTCGGGTTTGCGCGTTAACCCATCTTCCAGGTTGTGCTGGACTTCCTCACGGTACTCGGCGATCGCCATGATCAACTGTTGAGCCACTTCAATGTGAGGACGAACGCCTTTCTTGCCGGTATCCAGCATGGCGATCGCCAGATTAACCCGTGCCTGGGGATCTTGCGGGTTTAGTTTCACGGCCTTGCTGGCTGTCTCATAGGCTTTACTGGGTTTATCGGTCAGCAAATATAACCAGGCAAGACAGGTCCAGGCGGAACTTGTTTTCGGGGAGCGATCGCAGACCTCTTTAAACACAGGAATTAATTCCTCAGGTGCTTCCCCTGCCTTGTAGCGCTCAAGTCCTTGGTCAAAAAGAGTCTCAACGGTTTGGGTCATAGATTTGGGTATCAATGGTCAATAGGGAGTAAACAGAACTCAGCCAACAGCCGCCCTGGAAGCAAATCAATCTCCCTTAGGCTAGGTAACTGCTGGCATGACTCTGCTCACAGATGGTGCCTTATGCTGAAAACGACTTGCCACAACCGCAGGTTTGGTTAGCGTTCGGATTGGTGAACTGGAATCCACCTCCGATCAAGGCATCACTATAATCTAGTACCAATCCATAGAGATAGAGCATACTCTTGGGATCGCAGACGACTTTAAAGCCGTCGTAGTCAAACACTTCGTCAGTTGGCTGAATCTTGCTGGGGTCTTCAAAATCCATGGTGTAGGACATGCCAGAGCAACCACCGCCCCGAACCCCAACTCGCAAGCAGAGATCCTGTCCTTGCTTTTCACGCAGCAACAGTACATGCTTGAGAGCCGCATCCGACATTTGAATGCCTCGCTGTTGAGGCTGAACTGCCTGTGTCATGGGTGCTTACAACTCCTTGTTAATCCCAACATCCATCGATCGCGAGTCTATCCCTTCATCCTATCAAGGATAGAGGCTTAGGGGGGAGGTGGGGAGCTGTCTCTTATACACATCT